>CBFDAZ010000506.1:0-4735 GCA_965602825.1 uncultured bacterium | reverse complement strand
CAGCGTATCGGCGCCGAGCGCTGCGCCGAGGCCTGTGTATTCAGATCGCTAGTCGACGCGGGGACGCGTCTCGCCTTCGGCTCCGATTGGCCCGTCGCGCCGTTCGACCCAATCGCAGGCATCGACGCCGCCGTCAACCGCCGGCCCATCGATGGCTCTCGCCCCGACGGCTGGCACCCGGAGCAGCGGATCACGGTCGCCGAGGCCCTCCGCGCTTACACGTTAGACGCCGCTCACGCCGTATTCCGCGAAGACGAGTTGGGAACGCTTGAACGAGGGAAGCTGGCCGATCTGGTCGTGCTCTCTCGCGACATCACCGACCCCACCAACCGCGATGCCATTGCCGAAACCGAGGTCGTGCTCACGATACTTGGCGGCGAGGTGGTGTACGGCAGGTAACAGGAACGGCGGAAGTCGGGAGCAGGCGGCATCCTACCGGCCGGGTCCGGTCGTTCTCTCTGTGCCCTGTCGTTCTTCTGTCTTCTGTCTTCTGTCTTCTATCTTCTGCCGTCCGCCGTCAATGCGTCAGCGCATAGACCACGATGTTGATGCCCATCTTCAGCGCCGCCTCGCGCGCCTCCGGTGGATCGTTGTGGACTTCGGGGCTCTCCCAGCCATCCGAGAGATCGGTGTTGAAGCTGTAGAAGAGCACGACCCTTCCCGCATCATCGCGAATGCCATACCCGTGCGGCGGGCCGCCGGCGTGCTCGTGGATCTTGGGGAGACCGTTCGGGAAGTCGTAGAAGCAGTGGTAGATCGGGTGGCTGAAGGGCAGCTCCTCCAGCGGCCGATCCGGGAAGACCTTCTTCACTTCTCGCCGGAAGGACTTGTCGAGGCCGAAGTTGTCATCGACATGCAGGAAGCCGCCGGCCAGCAGGTACTCCCGCAGGCGGCGGGCTTCCTCGTCGGTGAAGCGGATGTTGCCGTGCCCGGTGATGAACAGGAAGGGGATGTCGTACAGATCGTCACCGAGAAGCGTGACGGTCTTCTCCTGCGGTCCTGCCTCGATGGTCGTCCGCTCGTCGACCTCGCTCAGCAGGTTCCTGAGAGAAGATGGGTTCGAGTACCAGTCTCCCCCTCCACCGTACTTGACCTTGCCGATGACAAAGGGCTCCCCACGCGCCGTCGGCGCCCCCACCAGCAGGCACAGAACCGCGGCCGACGCCGCTCCGGCGACGATCGACGGGGCGCGTGTTAGGAGCTGCCCGGAAGATCCGCGCGCCGTTCGTGCCGACGGGTCTTCTGACCCGTCAGGCTGCTGCCTCGGAGATTCGCCGTTGCGTAGGTCGGAGCACCAACTCCGACGCTGTGATGTCTTCATCGCTTCCGGGTTCCGCAACGCGGCATGTCCAACTGCCTCGAAGACTTGCCGTAGCGCGTACGCCCCCGTCCGTATCGCCGCTGGTGGCCAGCAGGAACGGCCTATCCCGCTATCGCGGGATCGACAGCCGGGACGGCTGTCCTACGGGCGGGGACTCCGTGGATCCGCTGTTCCCGGGCGGCAAGCCATCTTCATCGTTTCAGGGCACCGCGATGACGGCACTCTCGGTTCCTTCGCGTTCACCTCTGACCCAGAGGTAGACATGCCCATATCCTAGCGCACGGGCGAGTTCGAGTCAACAAACAAACCCCGAGGTTCATGGTGCCCTGTGGTATGAGTAAGGCAGAGCTTGGGACCGAAGTACCGCGAATCGGGGGTGTCGATATGCCCGGACTCAATATGCTGCGCGGACGGCGTGGGTTCACGCTCACCGAAGTGATGACCACGTGCACGCTGATCGCCGGATTGGGCGGCGGCGGCGCCTGGGTCAGCCCGACCGATCAGGCCAGGCAGCAGGTGTGCGTGCAGCACCTGCAGGTTATCGGCCAGACCTTCCAGATGGCGGATCTCAGGGGACAGACCCTCCCGAAGGCCTGCTTCTTCCCCAAGAATGGCTCTGTTACTGACAGCCTCCCGAAGCTGATGGGCAATCAGGTGCAGGAGCAGGCATTCTACTGCCCCGCCGCTCCACCGAAGCTCAGGGAGCACAAGATCACGTACCTATACAACAGCAAGCTGGGCGGGACGATGATGGCCCAGGTGAAGGACCGGTCGAAGACTTGGCTCATCGCGGATATGTGCGTGGCAGACCCGAAGTTCCCGGGAATGCACAACGGGGGCGCGAATATCCTGTTCGCTGACTGTCAGGTACGCTTCCTCCCGAAGAACCAGTGGCCCAAGCTGCGATAGCGTCAGCCTCACCCGTCTGCGCAGCTCAGAGTGGTCGGCTTCAGGACGAGGGTGGAGATCGATCGAGGGCCCGGGGACGCGTGGCGTCCGGTGTTCGGGCCCTCGTTGCCTTGGCGCAAGCCCTGTGGGCAGCGCAGCCGGTCAGCCTTGTCTCACGCGGACGTACCACCCTGTCCAGTTCGGGGCATAGGCGTAGACACAGAAGTAGTGATAGCCCGTGTACCCGGCCCGGAAGCGGATGCTATCCGTCCGCCCGCGCGCCTTCGTTGACCTCCACAGGTAGTTCCACGGTGAGCACCACGGCTTGTTCGTACCGCGCGGGCGCCTTGTCCCCACGTACAGGTCAGGGTCATCGGCCCGCGTCTCAGGCACGACCTGGATCGTGTAGACCTTCCCGCGATAGCACTTGGTCCGGTACAGGACGTAGTACCCCTGCCACGCCCAGTCGTAGACCCACCGTCGGCCGATGTAGGTGCCCCGCGCGGCATAGGCGGCGTTCGGCGGTAAGACGGCAGTGACCGCCAGGGCGAGCACGGCCAGCAGAGCGATCCGACGCATTGCAGTAGTGCGCATCATCTCCGGTACCTCCTTCTGACAAGCCAGGCAGTCCGTACATTGCCGCCCCCAGTCTGTGCGGCTACTCCGGATCCCATAGGTACTCGGGGTCGCGTGTCGCCGGCTCCGGCATTCTCTTGACGTGCCCGTCTACGAAGCAGAAGTTGGCGGCTCCCTGGTGGCGCTCGGTCGGCAGCGGCTGCTCCTGCATCCCCAGCGTGACGTAGTGGCCGTAATCGAGGGCGACGGGCGCGTTGCTGTACCCCGCATCGCAGAGCATGATCGTGTTCGAGGCGTCAGCGACTGCTGCCAGCGGAACGGGAGCGCCGGAGCCGCCCCCAATGGCCCTCAGGTCGGGCGGGGACAGCCACGCATTCAGCGCGTAGTTAGCCCGCCGCTCGGGAGACAGCTCTTCGTGCTTTTCGCCTCGGTGTTCGGCCGAGGGGCACAGGAAGACGTCCGAGTTGCGGACATACGGGCTGATCGCCTCGCGCCACGATGTGTAGGGGCCCGCGGCTGTGGCCACGTACGATGCCGGGAACACCTCGTCATGGTCCTGCAGATACATCTCCATCGCGAGGTGAAGCTGTCGCAGGTTGCTCGAACACACTGATTCGCGCGCCTTCGCCCTGGCCGAGCTGAAGACGGGGAACAGGAGCGCCGCCAGGACAGCGACGATGGCGATGACCACCAGCAGCTCAATGAGAGTGAAGCCGTGCTGTTGGGAACGCCTCAGGCATCTCACCGATATCGCCTCCCGACGAGTACCCATCTGGTGCACCCTCGGGGTTATTACTATGTATAATAGTAGAACGCTCGGATGTCAAGAGAAGTTCACGCGAATCGGGCCGTCGCAGGGGGGAATCTGCTGACGCTACTGCCGCAGGGCGCTTGGCCCGCATCATTCACGATGCACTGCGGCCCGAGCACGTAGCAGCAGCGGGAAGGCCGTTACGGACCTGCATCCGTAGTCCCATGGTAGGGCCATCCGCAGCACGGTGTGCTTCACGGCAAGCACCGACACCCAAACAGAGTTTTCTGCCGGAAGGGCGCGGGAAACCGGCTCTTTTTCAAAAGAGCGGGTTGCCCGCGACGTTCGTCGTGAGTAGTCCGGGCTAGCCACAGACGATCTGAGCCGGGCAGGACGCGCCCGCCCGGCTCAGGCTATACGCTGTTTCGGTCTCTGCTACCGCTGGATGGACACGCGTGCGAGCGCCCGAGCCCGTGAGCCGTCGGCTCCGGTGGCCTCGACGCTGACGATGTAGTTGCCATCGGGTACCGGCAGACCGTTCGCCGCCTGGCCGTTCCAGACCAGCGTGTTGATCCCGTCGGTACACGAGCGGTCCCGCGCAATGACGGCAACAGGCCGTCCGGCCAGATTGTACACCTGCGCGCGGACGCTGGCGGGCGCCGACAGGACGAAGGTGCAGCTCACCCCACCTGCCCCCGCCGGCTGTGCCGACAGCGAGCTCACCATCAGGGCCCCCGTTCCTGCAGCCGCCACTTCGGCTGCCGACGTAGCCGTCAGGTAGACGATGCAGCTCGCCAACCTCGTGCGTCCGCTCATATCGGTAGCCTTGGCGCGGACCACGTTGCGGCCCGTGACCAGGGTCACCTGTCCGTTCCAGGTACGGCTCGTCCGCCAGGCCCCGGACCAGACTTGCTGCCACGTGCCGCCGTTCACGTTCAGGTGCACGGATCCCAGGCCAATGTTGTCAGTGGCGTTGCCCTTGACGGTTAGGTTGGCCGCCGTCACCCGCGCCCCAGCGGCGGGGCTGGTGATGGCGATGGTCGGTCGCTGGTTGTCGTAGTAAAGCTTCAGTGACTTGGTCGTGGCGTGTCGTGCCCGATCCAGGGCTCTGACCTGCACCGTGTTCAGACCCGGACTGAGCGCCACCGTGTGGCTCCAGACGTACCATTTGGGGTATGGCGGGCCCGTGTGCAGGATGG
>CBFDAZ010000505.1:0-4749 GCA_965602825.1 uncultured bacterium | reverse complement strand
TGGTCCAACGGCCATCGCCATTGCTGCCGAGTCCCGGGACCGCGGGAGGAGCGACCACTCTGTCAAACCTGACAAAGGAGAACTCTCAATGTCCGTCCGCTCGGCATCGCCTTGGTTGATCGGCGCGGCAATCCTGGCAGGAGCCTTCTGCGCTCAGGGCCAGCAGCCGACCGACAACCCGCTCGTCGCCAAGTGCAAAGCTGACCTCGCAGCGCGGCTCAAGGTGAGCGCGGACGAGGTGAAGGTCGTGTCGGTCGAGGAGGTAACCTGGCCCGATGCTTCCCTTGGCTGCCCGCAGCCGGGCATGGACTACACGATGGCGCTCGTCGACGGCTACCGCATCGTCCTGCAGGTCCAGGGCAAGACGTACGAGTACCATACTGACCGAGCCCAGCGCCTCGTGTACTGCGAACAGCCGGCGGCGGCAGCCGAAGATCGGGAAAGGCCGGGCCCTCGGCCACCCGCTCAGGATACGCCGATCGGTCCCGGGCCCGCCCGGCCCGTGGTCCTGGCTCTGGAGGCCATTCCCAACGAACCGAACGGCAACAGCAAGCTGGTTGCGAGGCACCTGTCGCCTGAGGGGAAACAACCCGAGATCGTCCTGGACCGCTGCGTGGACTTCGTGGCGGCAGAGGTTGGGCCAATCCTCGCCAAACGGCGCACGTCACGCTCAGGCCACGAGCTGCTCCTGATGCGACAGGGCCAGGAGCCGCTGACCCTGATGAAGGCCTTCGACTTCGAGGCCCTAACCTTCGTTCCGCCCGGCGCCGACTACTTCTTCCTGGCCCGGGAAAGGGCCGGCGCCCCCTTCAGGATGTACGCGGGCGATCCGCTCCGACTGCCGGTCCCCCTCGAGTGGGCACCGGAGGTGGAGCGAGGCTATGGGGCAATGGTGGAGTCGCTACAGGGGGTTCTGCTTCTGTCGGCTCCCGCCGCCGGAGACGGTCCGGAGCGCGAGATTATCGTCCTCGATCTGAACGCAGCCCAGGTCGTGGCAAGGTTCCGCGCCACCGGGGCCGTGCTGTCGCTGTGGGTACCTGATCGCTGAAGCGCGGGCGCTTCCGCGGAGCGCCGGCTATTGCACCTGGAAGCTGCCGGCGCCATACGGCATGCCCATGCCGCGCTCCTCCTGAGCCTTCTGGTACCTCTCGAGCCAATCGTTCTCCTGCTTCGCCAGGTCCTCGCGGCCGAGTTCGGTGAAGGCCAGTTGCACTCGCGTGTGGATGCTGTCGTTCCCCGGGTCCAGCGGAGCGGCATTATCCGAGGCCTTCTTGTAGTACTCGATGGCCTCCGTCTTGCGGTCCATCGCCTGGAGCAGCTCGCCCAGGGCCAGCATGAGTTCGGCCGACTTGTCGGCGGTCTCGACCTTCTCCGCCTCCGAGAAGAGACCGAACGCCTCCTCCTTGTTGCCCTTGTCGCGCCAGATCTTCCCTAGCTCGTACTTGGCGCCGGCGTTGCCCGGATCTTGCTCGACGGCGCGCTCCAGGAGCTGTATGGCCTTCTCCTCGTCGCCCTCCTCGTCCAGCATCCGGTAAGCCAGAAGCTCCGCATCGTGTACGACGATCTCGGCTGAGTCCCGTTGCTCCTTCTGGTACTCCGACCAAACCCGCCACTTGCGCTGCTCGATGTACTCCTCGCGGTGCGTCGCCTTCTCCTCCTCGAAGTCCTCTGGGATCTCCTCACGCCGGTCCTCGACCTTGATGATATGGTAACCGAAGTCGGTCTTCACTACATCGCTTATCTCGCCCGGCTTCAGCGCGAACGCGACCGCCTCGAACTCGGTTGCCATGCGCCCTCGCGGGAAGTAGTCCAGGTCGCCGCCGCGCGCCGCGCTGGGACAGCTCGAGTGCTCCGTCGCCAGTTGCGCGAAGTCAGCTCCGCCGCGCACCTTCTCCAGAAGCGCCTTCGCTTCGTCCGCCGCCTCAGCATCCCAGTCCTTGCTCCTGAGGGCCTGCTTCGCCACCTCGATGGCACTCAACCGTGCCTCCAGCTTCGCATCCGGTTCCTGCTCCTTGTCCTTCAACGCCTTGATCTTCTCCTCAAGCGTCGCCCTCTCGTCGTCGAGCTTCTCCTGTTCCTTGGAGCGGAAGTCCTTGGGGTCGATCAGAATGTGTCGTGCGTGGACCTCGGTGAAGCTGTCTCGCAGCTCCTGGTCACTCACCTTCACCTGATTCTGTATCTTGTCGCGCAGCTTCTCGCGCGAGATGTCGGCACGGATGCGTGCGTCCTCGCCGAACACCTCGGACGCTACCCGCTTGCGGTACTGCTCCAGGGTGATGCCCTCGCGCTCGAGCTTCGCCGCCAGTTGGCGGCGCTCGGCGATTTCCTCCGCGAGGTAGTCATCCACGAGCTGCAATCGCTTGGCCTCGATTTCCTTGCGAGAGACGCGAATGCGCTCCTGGCGCTCGGCCTGGGCCATAATCGTCTCCTGGATGCGGCTTTGCAGGAACTGGGT
Source organism: uncultured bacterium (assembly GCA_965602825.1). Lineage (GTDB taxonomy): Bacteria > Armatimonadota > Zipacnadia > Zipacnadales > VGFC01 > CBFDAZ01. The sequence continues at coordinate 2,294 of CBFDAZ010000505.1, read as the reverse complement.
CACGATCGCCCGGCGGTTCGCAACCGGCACGTGGTACAACTGACGGCCCACGTACCACAGGTACTGGTCGAGGTCTGCGCGGGGAACCTCCTCGCCGTTCACCTCCGCGACCACCTTCGGGACCTTGCGCGGACCCGTGGCAACTTGCGGCCCCTGCGACCGTCGATATGAGGTGAACGAGAACGCCCCACCGATCATGAAGATGACGATGATGGCGTAGAAGAGCGGCCTGATCGCGTGACGCATGCGGTGTTTTAACTGGACGAAACCCATCGTCTCTCCGTCTCCCCAGAGAATAGCTGATCCAGCGCGTCTCAAGAGCCCAGATCGGCGGTCGCCTGGTCGAGCAGTGCCTGGAAGCGTTCCTTGAAGCGGCTCGTATCGAACTCATTGGCCTGCGTCCGGCAGCGATCCTTGTCGAAGGTCATGCCTTCGAACTGGCGGACAGCCTGCATGAGTCCCTCAACGGTCTGCTCGCCGAACAACACGCCCGTCTCGCCGTCCACGACCGTCTCCAGCGCTCCGCCGGCCCCGTAGGCAATGACCGCCCGACCGGCGCTCATGGCCTCCACGGGCGCGATCCCGAAGTCTTCCTCCTGCGGCATGACGAAGGCCCGGCACCGGGCGTAGTACTGTTGCAGCTCCTCCTCCGAGACCTTGCCGGCGAGCGTGATGTTCGGCCCCGCTCGGGCCGCCAACTCCTCGCGCATGGGCCCGTCGCCCACGACGATCAGCGGCCGCCCCAGCTCGTTGAACGCGTGGACGGCAGTGTCAACGCTTTTGTACGGGTTCAGCGCTGCGACCGCGAGGTAGTAGTCCTCGTCATGGTCCTCGGGGACGAAGCGCGTCGTGTCAACCGGAGGCCAGATGACGGTCGCGTCCCGGTCCCAGTACTTGCCGATCCGGCCTCGCACCGTCTGCGAGTTGGCCACGTAGTGTGTCGGCCGTGCGGCCGTCCGTCGGTCCCAGGCCCGCAGCCGCGGTAGCAACCGCTGAAGCACCCACCGGGCGCCAGAGCCGAGATTTAGCGAAGCAGCATACTCCTCCGACCAGTGCCACAGGAAGCGCGCTGGCGAGTGGCAGTAGCAGACGTGCACTGCGTCGGGTCGCGTCCGCACGCTCTTGACCCAGGCGCTCGAACTGCTTACCACCAGGTCGAACTCCGCCAGCGGCAGCGCCTCCACGGCGCGGGGCATCAGGCCGATCAGCCTCTGGTAGTGCCGAACGCCCCCCGGGATCCGTTGCAGGAACGAAGTGCGTATGTCCCAGTTGACGAACGGCTCTCCCATCGCCTGGGGGTCGTATACCAGCGCATAGACCGGCGCCTCGGGCAGCAGCTCGTGGATGACCGCCAGCACGCGCTCTGCCCCTCGCAGGCCCTGTACGAGGTAGTCATGGACCAGAGCTACCCGCACTCACCGGGCCTCCCCGCTGACAGGGGAACCTTCATGGCGCAGTAGCGCCCGCACATGGAGCAGGCTCGGTGCTCGGTAGCGGCGGCGTGCTCCTTGGCCTCGCGCACCTTCTCCTGGTCCATCGCCAGGGCGCTCATCTGCTCCCAGTCCAGGGCTTTGCGCGCGACCGACATCCTCCGGTCCCATTCCGCTGCTCCGGGTATCCCCTTCGCGATGTCTCCGGCGTGTGCGGCGATGCGAGTGGCGATTACACCGTCGGTGATGTCACGTTCGGTTGGCAGCCCAAGGTGCTCCGCAGGTGTCACATCGCACAGGAAATCGGCCCCCGCGGCCGCGCACACCGCGCCGCCGACGGCGCCGGTGATATGGTCGTATCCCGGAGCCACGTCGGTGACCAGGGGCCCCAGCACGTAGAACGGTGCGTCGTGACAAAGACGCTTCTGCAAAACGACGTTCGCCGCGATCTGATCGATCGGCATGTGTCCGGGCCCCTCGACAAAGGCCGGCACCCCTGTCTCCCGCGCGCGATCGACCAGCTCGCCGATGATGATCGTCTCAGCCACCTGGGCCCTGTCCGAGGCGTCCGCCCCGCCACCGGGCCGCAGGCCGTCGCCAATGCTGATCGCCACGTCGTGCTGCCGGAGAATGGCAAGCAGCTCGTCATAACGGTCGTAGAGCGGGTTATCGTGGCCGGTTGCCTCAATCCAATGGGCCACAATGCTCCCGCCGCGGCTCACGACACCGGTGGCCCGGCCCTCCAGGTGCAGTCTCTCCAGCGACATCTTCGTCACGCCGCAGTGCACGGTCACGAAGTCCACGCCGTCCTCGCAGTGGCGCGCCACAGCTTCCAGGAAGAAGTCCGAGGGCGTATCGGGGACT
>CBFDAZ010000504.1:0-4750 GCA_965602825.1 uncultured bacterium | reverse complement strand
GCGAGGCAAGCGGTGTCGCCCACGGGCCCGTCGCCTCTACCGCTGCCTCGACAGAGACCCCGTCTTCGGCGCGGAACACCCATTGGGCATCGGTCGCGCCATCGATCTCAAACGCCGTGGGCGGGCGCAGCATCGGCGTGAACGTCCTCGGCCCGGTGCAGCCCTCGGCCAGGGCCGGCAGGAACCCCTGCTTGAGGCCGGTCCCGTAGTGGAAGATGCAGAAGCCATCGGCCCCGAGCTGGCGGGCAGTCTCGATCTGCTGGATGAGCTGGTCGGGTCCGGAGAACTGCGAATGGCTGCTGAAGGCTCCGATCCCTTCGCCCACGATCGCCCTGCCCTGCGTCAGCGCGATGTGCTCTTTGGTCCTCGCGGCGAGCACCTCGTTGCTGTTGGTATAGGTCATGGGCATGAGGAGATCGATGATCCCCTCCTCCGCCCAGGCCGCCGCGTCCTGGCCGATCGAGACGCGGGAGGAGGGCCAGCTCGAGAAGACAGCGGCCGATACGACAATGTCGGAGCGCAGCTCGTGGGCTCGCCGGTAGACCTCCCGCACCACACGGGTTATCTGCTCGCGGCGCCAGTCCTGGAACGCCTCGTAGTGCGGCCCTTCCGCCAGAACGTCCTGAGGCCACGCATTGACCCTCACGTTGGCGTCGCGCTCGAAGTTGCGGTGGCACTTGTCGCAGTAGCAGAAGTTGGCGTTGTGGTAGCGGATGTAGTCGAAGTGGATGCCCTCGACCGGGTATTTGGTCGCCATCTCCACCATCGCATCGACTTCGAGCTGGAAGTTGCGTTCATCCGAGGGACAGAGCCAGTCGCCTTCGCTGCCGTCTCTGCCCTTGGTCAGCCGGCCTGCCTCACGCAGCTCCGCCCGCCGCTCTTCAGTGCCCTGCGAGATGCGCCAGTTCACCCGCCACGGATGAACCTCGATGTCGTGCTTGCGTGCTGCCTCGATGCAGGCTGCCAGTTGGTCGCGGTCATACCCGGCCGCCTTCGGCAAGACATCGCTCTCGTAGTGGGCGCCGCCGGCGTCGCAAAGGTGCGGGAATATCGCGTTGAAACCGGCGTCGGCCAGGTCCTTCATGACCGCTTCCCAGTCCTGGACGCTCCCGCCGCTCATCCAGACAGCGCGCAATTCGCCTTCTCGGCTCTCGGCGAGCGGGTAGGTGGCCGACCGCAGGGATTCTCTGGCTGCGCTCGCCTGCTCGAGGGCTTCAGCGTACTGGCCGGCGTCGAACAATCTCTCGGCCTCCTGCCTGGCCCGTCCGGCCGCGGCGAGGCGCTGTCGAGCCAGCTTGCCGTCCCGTCCCTTGGCTTTGGCTACTGCCTGAGCGACCCCATCCCACGACTCGTAGCCGTGGACATCAGCGATTCTCTCCATGGCCCGCTCCACTGCTCCCTGCCACACCTCCGGGAAGAAGCGCCCGACGAGCGCCAGGAACATCCGTCCCTTGGCGGCGCTGTCGCCGCCCAGCATCACGTGGCAGTGGTAGTACCCATTGTCGTTCATCGTCAGGGCAGGCATACCCGTGTCCGTGCCGTCGGCGTCGGCCCAGTTGGCGATGGCTTCGGTGCCCGGCTCGAGCGTCACCGAGTGGCTGTACCAGGAACCGGCGGTCACGGCGGCCGGCACGCCCGGCGGGGCTTGCTCGGTGAACTGCATGAGGGAGTAGTAGCCCTCGTATTCGGGCGGCGTACTACCAGCGGTCCGGACGCCGAGCAGCTCGTTCAGCAGCGGATCGCCGGTGAAACTCGCCCAGATCCTCCCACCACCATCGACGAAGCGCCGGATCGCCTCGCGCTCGGCGTCCGTCAGATTGGCGTTGTAGGGGAAGACCGCGAACTTGTGCCCCTCCAGCGCCCCGGTCTCGACCTCGGAGTCCTTCGTTTCGGTATATGCCAGGCCAACCGCGTCGAGCGCGGCTGCGATGTTGTCCAGGTAGCTCCGCGTACCCGGCGCCTCCCGCTCGTTGACCGCAGCCAGGTACTCGCCCCAGACGAGGACGACGGGGGGCCTCTCCTGGGCGCACAATGGGGTAACGACACTCAGAACTGACAGGAACACCAAGCCACGGAAACACATGTCGCTCACCTCGTGAGGGCGTCGGGTCGGCGAATCCGGCCAGCGAACACGGAATGCTCCACGGACTCGTGCCGCCGTTGACGCATCCTGGGACCGCCACCGCCCCGGTGGCTGCTGTGGCAAGAGGCCGTACGGCGTTGATGTTGCCGTCGGCCTCGTCGTTCGCTAGCGTTCCTAGCGCTACAGCGAGCGGCAACGTCAACGATAGGGCCTACGGCATCACCCCTCGCCACCCCGGCCGGCGAGGGCGCCGGCGGTCCCAGGTAACGTCAACACCTGAAGGTGCCTGTTAGCAATCGGGGTGCGGATGACCTGCCTGGTGGTGCACGTCAAGGGGATAGTGTGGTAGGAGGCCCGGCATCCGGCAGTGAAAGCGGCGCTCTACTGATTGAACAGGCGGACGATGAGCCAGATCGTGCCGGCCAGGATGGCTGCCAGTCCACCGGCTGCGATCTTCTGCAGGCGAGGCCACCCGCCCCCAGTCTCGTGGAAGGCGCGGACCTTCTTCGTCCACTCCGGGAGCTTCCCAACGTCCCCTACACCCCAGTCCTCCCGCGTCCCAATCGACAGCCACATCTTGCCGGTGTCGCCTGAAGGCACGAAGGCCACGGCATAGTAGTCGCCCGCCTCCGTCAGGTTCACCCGTTCCTCGCGCAGAATCCAGGAGCGGGTGCCGGTGAAGGGCTCGTGGAAGCGGCGAGGTTCGGCGACGTCATCGGTTGGGAAGACCAGCGCGCCGCAACCGTCGGGCAGGTCAAACGGGACCTCCGCTTCGGGCAGCCCGGGGCCAACCAGGGCCATGGCGGGTCGGAAGGCCTCCAGACGGTCGATGAGGGGTATCCCTACCTGCAGGTAGACTTCCTGGTCCGGCTGCCCTTTGAACGTAAGCCACAACCGGGGTGCTTCCTGGGTGATCTCGTAGTAGACCACCTGCGAGAGATCGGGGTCCTCGATGGCGATGGCGCTCTCTGCGCTACTTGGATCGCCCTCGGTGAAGATCGGCCGGTGAGCCCATGCCGCCGAACCAAACATGATTGCCAGCCCTGCCACGGTCATAGCCATCGCCATGCCTCCGTGTCTGGAGCCCCATAGCTTGCGCGAAGTTGGCCCCGTATCAGTCCTCCACATATGCCTTAACCCAGTCAATCTCAAGGCGGAACGGGCCAGCCTGCTTGTCGCTGATCAAGAACCCCAGCGACCGGATCTTGTCGGGGGTCACATCCGGCCGGTCGGGCAGCTCCCGGCCGCGATACGTCGGAATGAAGGCGCCGAACGGTACGCGGACCTCCTGCCACTTGCCCTCGGCCGCTTTGAGGGGCGCCTGGTACATCACGCCATCCCAGCGCGAGTCCTGCCTCACGGTCAGCTTGTAGCGCTTCCCGTCCCCTTTCACGCGCAGGACGATGCCCTCGTGTCCACCCAGCTTGCGGTCTTTGGGCCGCGAACGTACCGAGGCGAAGCCGCCCGAGTTGTCGAGCGATACCGTACCCGAGAAGACGGCCGTGCCCCCTTCGGTAAGGGCCATTTGTGCGACCGAGACGCCGCCCATCACGGTGTCGTTGACCACTTCCCACTCATCCAGGCTGTCGGCCTGGTCGAACCCAAACACAAGCTGTGCCTTCGCTTCTTCAGACATGGCGTCCTCACTCCGGACAAGGAGCAGCGATACAGAGCTCCCTATCACTAGTGCCAATTGCGCTGTCCGCATTGCTATCACACCCCTGACATAAGCCTGCACGGCCGCGTTGTACCAGCAGCCTATTACCCTTTCAACACCGTGTAGGGGGACGCTATCCCGCCTGTGAGGAATGTCAGAGATTGATGGGCGGCGCGGGCCCGTGGGCCCGGGGAGCGGATGCACCTGTACTCGCCGTGTCAGCGGATCGGGCTACGGACCTTCCCCGACCCCAAACACATGCTCCGGCGTCAGGGAGAGCACCGGGGGCAGCTTCGGGTCGAGCTTCGTGGAGTTGTCCTCAAGCGTGCCCTCATCCGCGCGCGCTATCTGCAGGGACCAGACTTGATCGGCATTACCCCGCGTCTCGACGTTGACCTCCAGCGATTGCTCGGCGGGGCTCGTCTGGCCGGTGGCGGCCTGCCGGCCCTCCGGGTCCAGGACGTTGACGCGCACGGTCTCCGCGCCCGAACCTCTCGCGGTGACGCTGAACGCGTCAACACCGTCGGGCACACGGAAGTACAAGCGCTCCGCACCGTAGATGAGCGACAGGCCGTCCGCCGCAAACAGCCCGAGCGGGACGTTGGAGCTGACGATCGAGTAGGCGCAACTGCCGGCCGAGGCGCCGAGGACATAGATCCCATCCATCTCAGGTGTGAAGTCGATGGCGCTCTGCTCGGCGTGGGGGATCATGCCGGAGTCCACCTTTTCCATCTTCAGGTTCCGCAGATCCCAGGCGAGGCGCGACGTGTAACGGGCGACCGGGTGGTTCTTGAGGACCACCTTCGCCGGCTGCCCCGCCTTCACAGCCAGCAGGATCAGGTTCTCGCGGCGCATTTTCACCAGCGGGAACTCGACCGTCTCGCCCGTTACCTGGGGCGGCACGAGCTTCAGGCCTGTTTCAGCGCTGCCGAATGCATCGAGCGTCCAGTCCTCGGGCGTCTCGCGCGGCGCATGTTGTGCGGTGAAATCGGCCTCGCCGATGGCCTTGT
>CBFDAZ010000503.1:0-4753 GCA_965602825.1 uncultured bacterium | reverse complement strand
CGATCCCGCTTGCGGCTGTCGTCTCGGCACTGCGACCAGTCCCCCGGAACGATCTTCTGCCCCGCACTCTTGGCCCACTGGGTGGTGAGAGGTCCGAGCTGCCGGTGGCCCCACTGGTGTTTGCACCCCGGATCGCCGCCTAACACGATCGGTGACAAGCCATAGTCGCGCAAGCCCCAGTAGGGAGGGCTGGTCACGATGCAGTCCACAGACGCCGGCTTGAGCTTCGCGGCCAGTTGCCATGCGTCGCCCTCATAGATCGTCTGCCCGCTGCCGCGCCAGAATGACCTCACCTCCATCACCACGCCGTGCTGTCCCGAGGAGCAGCGTCAAGCATCCTCCTGGCGATCATCCCAGGAACCGCGGTAGCCGCAGGCTGAGCACTCAAGCTGTGATTCCGTCGGCTGCAGAGAGTCTCTCAGGTAGCGTCGGATCTCGGGCAGGTCAACACAGTCGTGGATTAGGTCGTTGGCGAAGTAGCCGCCCAGCGTGACGTCTACTGAGAGGCACTGAGGATCGTCGGTCCTGCAGGAAGGACATCGCAGCATACTGGGAGTTGGGCGGCCGGGGCCAAGTGGGTTGCGCGCGCGTGCCGCCGCTGCCGGCGGGGAAGCATCGGCAGTCGGCCGTCTGCCGTAGTGGAGGGCCCCTTCGGCCTTGTCGTGTCGCGAGTTGCGGGATGGTATCGAGCTTGGGGGGGACGGTATCTATGGTGCGCACAGCTGCCGCCAGCACCGGCGCAGGCCTAGCGCTTGAGGACCGCGAATGGCGGTGCGAGCCTTATGCGCCCGCGGACACGTTCCGCGATCCGTGTGACCGGAGCCCATTATGGAACTTGCTCTGCAGCTTCTGCTCGTCAGCCAAGTGTGTACTCCCACGCTCGCGCTTGCGGACGAGCCGTACTACCGCGACCTGTTTCCCGACACGTGGGTCGCCACGGACGCCCTCGGAAGGACCGTGCCGGGGTTCTCGGAGGTCGGGCCGGTCAAGACCGACCAGCGACGGGTGGTCGGCATTTTCTACATCGCCTGGCACAGTGACTCAAACGCCGCGCGCAAAGCGCCGTATGCGGCCGACGTCAGCCGAATCCTCGCCACCGATCCCAGCGCGAGGCTCGATGCCCACCACCCGCTGTGGACCGAAGGCTCCTACCACTGGGGCGAGCCGGAGGTCGGCTACTTCCTGAGCAAGCACGAGTACGTGATCCGCAAGGACATGTCCATGCTTGCCGACGCCGGCGTCGACGTGCTGGTGATGGACGTGACCAACGCCGTTCGGTACTGGGATGAGTGGGACGTCATCTTCCCCGTGATGCAGCAGATGAAGGCCGAGGGCAACAAGGTGCCGCAGTTCTGCTTCTGGGCCTTCAACGGCCCGGTGATCTCGGTCGTCCAGGACCTCTACGAGAAGATCTACGAGCCCGGCCGCTATGAGGACCTCTGGTTCATGTGGGACGGCAAGCCGCTTCTGCTCTACAATGCCACACCCGCCGTCGATGCCGCCGGGGGCAACGCGCAGAACGTCAATCCCCACCACGATCCGGCAGCCAAGACCGATCCCAATCACCCGCACTACGGCGACCCGGAGTACACGGAGCAGTTCTACACAGACTATACCAACGCCGTGAAGAGCTTCTTCACGCTACGCACCATGTGGTGGGGCTACTACGAGTGGGCAGGCAAGCGCTTCGTCGGAACCGAGGACAACTGGAGCTTCGGCCTGGACCTGGGCGATCCGCGCGTCCAGGCACTGTCGCCGGAGGAGCTGCTGTCGACCCACGAGGGCCGGCGCGAGGAGGCGGCGGTCACGCCCGCCCAGCACCCGTCGAGCCTGGTGGGCAAGTCCTGGACCCGCGAGAACGGTGAGCCCGAGCTCAATGAGCAGGACCTGCCGGTTCCGACTCTGGTTCCCTGGCTGGGTGAGACCGTTGAGCACCCCGAGGGCTATGGCATCTACTTCCAGGAGCGTTGGGACGACGCATTGGCCGCCGACCCGCAGTTCCTCTACCTGAACGACTGGAATGAGTGGACGGCCGGCAAGTACCACCCCGGCCAGGGCCAGACCAGGCGGTTCATGCGGCGGGACAGTACCTACTTCTTCGTGGACCAGTACAACGCCGAGTTCAACCGGTGCATACAGCCCATGAAGGGCGGCTACACCGACAACTACTACATGCAGATGGCCCAGAATATCCGCCGGTACAAGGGCGCCCGACCGATCCCCGAGCTACGCGGGCTGGTCCCGGTCCGCATCGACGGGGAGTTCGATGACTGGAGCCAGGTGGAGGTCGAGTACCGCGACACGGTCGGCGATACGTTCCACCGCGATTACCCGGGCTACGGCGGCCTGCAGTACGGCAACGACTCGGGCCGCAACGACATCGTCACCTGCAAGGTCGCCGTCGGTCGGAAGGCGGTCCGCTTCTATGCCGAGACGCGCAATGACCTGACGCCGCATGACGGCGATAACTGGATGCTGCTGCTGATCGACGCCGACCAGGACTCGAAGACCGGCTGGTACGGCTATGATTACCTCATCAACCAGTGGGTGATGGACGAGACCACCACGACCCTCATGCGCTATGAGCCCGATGGCGCGGGTGATGCATGGGTTCAGGTGGCCCGCCTGAAGTACCGCTACGCCGACAACGCTCTGGAGCTAGCCGTGCCCCGGCGGCTGCTCGACCTGCGTGGCACGGCGTTCTCTTTTGACTTCCACTGGTGCGACAACCCCGCGGAGCTGGCTGACCCGATCTCGCTGTGCGTCAACGGCGACAGCGCCCCCAACCGGTGGTTCAACTACCGCTGCATCTGGCGGAGATAGAGTACCCCGCTGACGTGGCCGTATTCGCGCGCGGGTGGCCCCTGTCTGAGCTGTAGCTGTTCTGGCTGGCCCCTATTATGGGAGCGGCAGTCGGCGGCCTCGTCTACCGCTTGGTCGCAGGGGATCATCAGGCCTGATGCGTGCCTCTGCTTGAGTGGCTCGGGGGCACCGCCAACGGAGGACAGTCATGCGTCTCGGTCCCACCATGGGACCGAGACTCGGACAGTCCCCAGAGGCACCCCATTCTGGATGCTCCGCATGTCGTCTCTGGCGAGCAGTGCCCGCCACTGAGCTCAGCTCACGGCGGATCCCCCCAGTCTGGCACCGCGAGTCGCTCGCCGCCCCTGAGGGCAGACTTGTGCGCCATGACACCCATCGCCATGTACCGCGCCGCCTCCCACGCGTTGATCGCGGCATGCCGATCGTGAGCGATAGCATCGACGAACTCGTGCACCAGGTACGGGTGCGAGCCGCCGTGACCGGAGGGCACGAAGTCGCCCTCGCCCGGCAGTCCCAGCGCCGTACGGAACGCGTCGGCCACTTCGCCCGGCAACGGATCGAACATCTCGCCATCGGTCAAGACCACTCGCTCGAAGCGCTCCATGTCGGCCGGGGGCTGGTCCCGATAGTTGCAGATCCACTGGTTCTCCCGAAACGCGGCTCGCGTGCCCATGATCCGGAAGGTCTCCGCGTCGTGTCCCAACTCGCCGGCACACTCACGGAACTCGCAGATCCGCACGACGGCTCCGTTGCTCATCTCGAACAGCGCCGTCTCGTTGCTCAAGCTGCCGCCGCCGAAGAACGGGTCGCCGTTCCGGTTGCGGTAGCCGTAGCCGGTAACGTTGAGGGCATGAGTCTTCATGACTGACACCGGCCCCGACGTGGAGTGCGTCGGGTAGTGCATCGGCCCGGATTGGACGCCGCGGTGGCGGTACCTCCTCGCCTGCTCCAGCCACTCCCGGCCGGCGCTGCTCGCCGTCCTGGCTTGCTGCACATGGCGCAGATTACAGCCGGGGCAGTCCACGTCGTGGAAGTACTCGCCCTCGGCATAGACGAAGTCGCCGAACTGCCCCTCAGATGCCATCCGGCGGCAGAACTGAGTCTGCGGGCGGTAGTAAGTGGTCTCACCGAGCATGTAGCGCATGCCCGTGCGACGGCACGTCTCGACAATCCGGTCGCACCAGTCGAGTATCTCGTCGCCGTCGGGCAGTGAGACGATTGGAACCGCGCTGTACACGTGCTTGCCCGATTCCATGGCCCTGACGCATTGTTCGGCATGGAGCCAGGGCTGGGTGATCACGACGAGGGCGTCGAGATCTGCCTTCAGGATCGCGTCCAGCGACGCGTACACGTCGGTTTGGCGAAGCTTCGCCTGCCACGCTTCTTTTTTCGCGAAGGGCTCCATCCGCTCTGGCTCGCGATCGCAAAGCGCGATGCGGTCGACGAGCGGGTGGCTCATGAACATGTCGGCGAAGGCCACACCGAACTGCCCCAGACCGACAAGGCCAATGCTGACTCCCATGGTGTCGAAGTCTCCTTGAGGTCGGGATTCTGGCTCGGCCACACTTCCTTCCCCCGGCGGCTGCTCCTCCCCCTGCCCACCTGGCGGGATGCCATCGGACCGGGCGGCGCCATCGCGCTCAAGAGAAGCCCCAGCATCGCTGTCCCCCTGTGAGATCGGTCGTTGCGCCCGCGGCCGGTCACGATACGCGCCCCGCCGGCGGCGTCAGGCCATGTCCAGCGGCCAGATAGGACGCCGCAGGTGGCGGTATTCATACCGCGTCACATCCGGGTGGTGGACGCCGGGCGTGTCCACCTCGAAGATGCGCCGGGCCAGCGGACCGTAGTCGGCCCGGAAGTGTACCGCCGACTTCAGCCCGATCAACAGCCTCTCCGCCGGCTCAATGCCCAGGCAGCGCAGTGCTTGCGT
>CBFDAZ010000502.1:0-4758 GCA_965602825.1 uncultured bacterium | reverse complement strand
GTGCCGGATGCCGGGCACGGGCGCCGGTTCGGGGAAGGCCCAGAAGTCCCACACATTGCTCGCCTGGCATTTGCCACCGGTCAGGTCGAGTTGCAGCCGGTATCGGGCGGGCTCCGGGAGGTCAGGGAACGGCAGGCGGAGGTCGGCGACATCAGCCACGGTGCCGGACGGGACCTCATCGAGGTGACGGCGGCGGCGGTAGACCGCGTGGCCGGCGTCGTCGAGGAGCGAGACATCCACGACCGGGTCGTTCAGTGGCGAGGCCCCGAAGTGGCTGACCACGGCGGTGGCTTCCAGTCGGCTGCCGCCTCGAAGCGCACAGCGGTCGCGGTCGAGGAGGACGACAGTCTCGGCATTGCGGGTGAGCGAGTCCTCGGCGCTGACACCCTTCGGCTCGTAGAACTGGTTGAGGAGGCCCTGGCCGCCCTTCCAGTAGTCCTGCAGCAGCCACAGCGTATAGCCGTCGATCTCGGGGCTGCGGCGGGCGGCTTCGGTGTTCAGCTTGCGGCACAGGGCCTGGAGCTTTTGTGAGTGCTCCACGAACTCCGGTAGCTGGTCGGTCGTTCCCCCCAGGCGGGCGACCCCGGCGACTGACCCCGTGTCACCCGAGACCCACCGCACCAGTCCGGCGTAGCCGTTCACGAGAGTCGCTGCTGCCTCGTCCGCGGGCAGCTTCCCACGCTCGTAAGTCAGCGTGTCCGTGTAGTCGTACAGCCCGAACCACCGCCGCGAGCCGGACGCCGAGCCGGTGACCTTGAGCCGGGCCGGCTCGCCGGGTTCGAGCCAACCCGCGTCCACGGACAGGCACATGACGCCGAACTGGTCGATGCCGGATTCGCGCACGTCGAACGTCAGCTCCGCCGTACCGTCGTCGGAACGCCAGACGGCCGGGGCTGTCTCCGGGAGGTTGAAGCGGAGCAGAGGGCGACCGTTGAGATGCAGCGTGAAATGGCCCGACGGCTCCGTCGTCCAGCCGGTCGCCGCCGTGAAGGCGAATGTAACGCGGCGGCCTGGGGGATCGGGAACGGCAGCCGTGCGCCACTCCACCATCCAGGGCTCGCCAAGCTGGCGCACGACGTAAAGGCGGGCGTTGGCCTCGCGATGCGAGCGATAGGAGACCGGGGCCGGGCGGGGATTCCCGACGAGCCACGAGGGCCTGGTGAGGCCGGTGTAGCGCCTGGCATCGCGGACGTCGTAGAAGGCGACGAAGTTGCCCATCTCGTGGACGGTCACCGGCCTGGCGGGGGGGCCGGTCAGCCGGTACTTGGTCTTGTTTGGCCCCCAGGGAATCGTCTGCTCGTCGAACTGCACGTGGTGGATATCGAGTGTGTCGCGTGTTTTACCCTCCGCGTAGGGAGCCCGCGGCACGCCCTCGGTGTCGCACACGGGGCGCGTTCCATCGAGTTCATAGGCAACCCGGTACAGGTCTTGGGCGAGGGCGTGTGAGTTCCAGGCCTCGTTGCCCATGCACCAGATCATCAGTGATGGGTGGTTGCGGTACTGCAGTATCATCTCCCGCCACTCAGCGGCGAAGAGCTGCCTGGCGGCATCCGTGGCGTTGCGGATGTGCTGCTCGTAGGCGATGGGCAGCTCCGGCTGGACCAACATCCCGATCTCGTCGGCGGCGTCGAAGTACTCCTGCACCGGGACATGGCTGTGGTGACGGACGAAGAGGAAGCCATAGCGCTTCGCCACCCGGAAGCGCCTCAGCCAGAAGCCCTTGTCTGCGGGCGGCGCGACCGTCAAAGGGAAGCAGGCATCATCGCCATACCCGCGCAGGAACGTGCGATGGCCGTTGAGGTAGATGTCATTACCGCGGACCTCGATCTCACGGAAGCCGGTGCGAGTGGCAACGCGGTCGACGACTTGCGCCTCGCGAAGCAGCTCGAGTGTCACGTCGTACAGGTGAGGATCCTCGGGCGACCAGAGCCGGGCCTGAGGGATCGGGAGCCGAAGGTCGATGTGGGGGGACCCTTCGCCGGCGATCGTGACCGGCCCATCCCCTGCATACCGCTGGGAGCGGTCGGTCGCCGAGATCAAGCAGCGAGCGCTGTAGCCCGCCTGGGGCGAGACGGCTCCGGCGAGATGGGCAGTGACCCGAGCGGCCTGGCAGTCGTCCTCGGCATGCACGAAGAGGCCGCGCACGTGCGGCTCGTGGCGGAGCTCCAGCCAGCAGTGTCCGTAGATGCCGCCCCACTTGATGAAGTCGTATGTATCATAGCAGCCGGCCAGGCCGTCGATGTCGGTATGCTGCTCGCTGTCAACCAGGACGGTCAGCGTATTGGGCTCGCCCCAGGCGAGTGCATCGGCAATCGCGAACTCCGAGGCGGTCACGTAGCCGAGTTTCTCGTGGACCAGGCGCCCATTGACCCACACCTTGGCGGAGCGATGCACGGGCCCAAGGTGCATCATGACCGACCCGTCCCGACGCCACCTGCCGGGCACGCGAAAGGTGCGCTCGTACCAGCCCCAGCCGGTGAACTCGTGCCGCGCGTCGGACGTCTCGGCGCCATAGCCCTGGGCTTCCCAGCACCCCGGGACATCGATCGGGCCGGGCGCGGGCACTCCCTCTGACGGCCAGTCTTCGTCGATTCCGAGCTTGCCCGGATCAAGTTGGAAACGCCATTCCCCCGACAGCTCAACCTGCTCGCGGACGCCGGCGGACGCTGTGGTGCAGAGCCCGAGCAGAATGAGGGGAACCAAGGTCCGGCGGATCACCATGCACCTCCCGGATAGCGGTCCGTGTGACCGGAACGCCGGTCGCAGTGACTGGCCGGGAACCAGGTCGCGGAGAGCCCACACAGAGACTCATCAGTCCTGGTTCGGGGAGGGAAGTCGGTTGTCCTCTGGCGGCTCGGCAACCGCCGATGCGGTCGCTCCCCGGGTTCGGGCAGTTAGCTGCAACTGCCACGCAGGAGATCCCCCAGGTCGCACATAGCATCCCCGGCATCGGCTCCGAGTGATCTCCCTCACACCACAGAAAGCGGGAATGCAGAAGCCGCCCTCACCGTCCTGATAAGTGAAGGACGATGAACCTATTGAGAGGAGTGAACCAGATGACCCGTTACGTCACGAGAACGCTGGCCCTCGGCGCGATACTCGCGCTGGCCGCGTCTGCTGCCTGGTCGCAAGGTTGGGGCGCCGCACGCGGCGGAAGGGGTGGAGGTAGGGGCGGTCGCTGGGTGACGGTGGAGTCGGCCCAGTCACAGCCCGTCTTCGATCTGCACGAGAAGGTCCGACAGGCACAGTGGGAGCTGTGGACGCTCAAGGCGAACGACGCAGACCCGGCGAAGATCAAGCAGAAGACCAACGAGGTCAACGAACTGCGCTACGAGATGTCGAGGCTGAAGACCGAACTGCCGCCGGGACCCGGATTCGAGATCAGCCAGACCGGGAATCCTGTGCAGAGCAGCGCGTCTCCTGGTTGGTTTGGCCGAGGCCGCCGCGGCAACGGATATGGAGGCTTTGGTCGAGGCGCTGGTCTGGGGCGAGGCTGGAACCGTTGGGGCGGTGGGCCAGGGCCCTGTTGGTGGGGCGTGCAGTCCTCACCGGGACCGACGACTGAAGCTGACCCAGTCCAATAGTGGGTTGATGGATGGGCTCGCCTCGGGGCCGCCATGGCGGCGGCTCCGAGGCCCCCAGTAACGCTCAAGGTGGTGAACCGCGTTGAAAACTCGTGTTACGCAGCTATCCGCAATCGCCTGCTTCGTGCTCATGGCCCACGCCGGATGTCATGCCGCTCCAATGGGCAACGCGATCATCTCAACGGCCGAGGTGATGGGCCAGGGCGAGGTCTTCGAGGACCTGTCGATCGTGACGCCCCTGGACGGAGACAGCCGCAGCGAGGTCTTCCTGAACTCGCAGTACGGCATCGGCTTCGACACCGATATCGGCTTCGATATCCCGCTGAAGGGAGCGGACCGGGCCCTGTTCAGCGCCACCCACATGGCGTGGTCCGGCGACGACACGCGGATTCGCCTGGGGGCGCTGGCGCTCGGCTCGCGCGGCGACGAGATGGGTGAGATCGTGCTCGGCCACGACATCGGCGATACGACGCTCCACGCCGGTGTCGCTCACGCCTTCCCGGGGACCACCGTCTTCGGCGGCGTCACCCATACGCTGAGCCCCTCAGCGATGCTGCACTTGGAATACGCGGGCGGGCCGGACGCTGCGGGTGCTTTGGGCTGCGAGTGGACTTCCGACGACGGCCTCGGACTCATCGTCAGCGGGTTGCACGACTTCGAGGGCCACGCCTCGCTCTATGTCAACATCATCTGGACCAACGCGGACTGAGGGCGTGCTGGTCGCCGTCACTCCTGCCGGCCGAGGCCGGCGATGTCGGTCGAGCAATCTCCCTCCCGCAGCAGAACGCTGGAAAGCGTAACGACAGGTACGCGTCTTGATCGAAGGAGAGTCTGATGAGCTATCGCTTCGCTGTACTCGTGCTGGCCGTATTGGCGTGCGGCACACTCGCAAGCGTGTCCCAGGCAGACGAGCCGTTGCCCGGAGGCATGGCACCGCCATCGGTCGCTCAGTCCCTTGGCATCACCGGGAAGGAGTCCGCACACGATGTCGGCCTGTCCATCGACCGGATCCAGATCAGGAAGTGACTTGCCAAACCGGGCGTTACCCACACGCACGGTGCCCTTGCCTCGGCGGTCGGTCCTGTTGCAGGGACGATGCCGACCCTCAGCGATCGAGCGGCTGGCCGCCGAGGCGCCGTTCCAGCTCGCTGACCGTCCTCGGAGTCGGGGCAAC
>CBFDAZ010000501.1:0-4779 GCA_965602825.1 uncultured bacterium | reverse complement strand
GCCGAGCTGCAGCCGGGCGATCTGATCGTCTTTGATGGGACCAACACGCGGGACACGGGATTCATCGGCTCCTGCAACTCGCTGGGTTGGCTGGCGAAGGGCGCCGTCGGTTGCGTCAGCAACGCCGGCGCACGCGACACCGACGAACTGATCAAGCAGCGGGTGCCCGTGTACTGCCGCGGCGTCGCCCGGGGGACGCAGCCGAACCGGGTCCGGGTCGATGGCTATCGAGTGCCGATCGAGTGCGGCGGCGTGTACGTGCATCCCGGGGATCTCGTCGTTGCGGACGGCGATGGAGTGATGGTCATCCCCGCCGACCGGATTGACGAGGCGCTGCCGATTGCCCGGGAGATCCAGCAGGGCGACCAGAGGAGCCGGGCGGGGCTGTACAAGGAACTGGGCATCCCCCGGGACTTCACGCTGGGGGAGGCCGAGGAGTCGGTGTGAATCGCCCATGAACACCACTGGGAGCCTTGAATTGCCCCTAATCGTCCGGAGCGCGTTGCCCGTTGCGCTGGCGCTTGCGACGGTTGTGCCTGCTGCTGCACAGGGCCTTCGTGCCAGCCCAAGCGGGCACTACATCCAGTATGGCGAGGAGACGCTGCTGCTGGTCGGGGATTCCGGCACACATTGTGTGATGCAGAACCTGAACCTGGACTACCGGCAGTGGATTGACGATTGCGCCGAGCGAGGCATCCGGGCCATCCACGTCTGGGCGCTGGTGCCGCCGCGGCAGAAGCAGGATGGCTCGGTCATCGAGGACCGGTACGGGTATGTCTACCCGGGCGCGACGCCGTGGGCGAGGCGGGAGGGAGGTCCGCCGGCCTTCGACCAACTGCCGCAGTGGGACCTGAGGCGCATCGACGAGGGAGCCGACCCGCAGGCCCACTACTGGCCACGTTTGCGGGACCTGTGTGCCTACGCCAAGGCGCACGAGATCATTGTGGGAATTACCGTCTTCTTCGGCTGGCCCAAGCACAACCACGCCGACCGGCCGGATTGGTCCTACCACCCCTTCAACGTCCTCAACGGTGGGCACCTCACGGACCCGAAGAGGATGACGACCGTCTGCCAGGAGATTCTCTCGCCCGGTGAGGAGGTCGTGGAGGAGGACTGGTCGCCCGATTGGCCGGCGACGAAGAAGACGCAGTGGGTCTGGGAGCGCTTCGCGGAGAAGCTGATCGAGGACACAAGGCCCTACGGGAACGTCTTCTTCGTCTTCATGGATGAGCACAGCTACTCCGAGGGCAACTGCGGGGACCACTTCCTAGGCTTCTTCAAGCGGCGGGGAGCCGTGTGGGTGGACTGGGAGGCCCGCCGAGAGGCGGTTGACTTTGTCTTCAGCTCAACCTTCTCGGCGGACGACAAGAACGGAGATGCGGTGAAGGGCTTCTCGGGGACTCCGGCAAAGCCCTACATGCACCTGGAAGGCGGGCCGTACGAGGGAGATGGCGTCCGCACCGCGCTCTGGACCTTCGCGATCGCTGGCGGGCACTGCTTCTTCCACGACGATGAGCGCCAGGGCCTGGTGACGCGGGGCATCATGGGCTACGACCCGCACGTCGTCGGCGGCGACAGGAACCAGCGGGTGCGCGACTGGCTGGGGCACGCCAGTCGGCTGTTCAACGAGCACGTCCGCGACCTCGACCAACTCAGCCCCCACAATGAGCTGGTGACGTCGGGCGGTGCCTACTGCCTCGCCGCACCGGGGCGGGAGTACGTGGTCTACTCGATGTCGGGGGAGACCTTCGAGCTGGACCTGGCGGCCGCGGCCGGGCGCCCGGTGAGTGGTCGATGGTACGACACGCGAGCCGGCGTCTACCGGGGCGAGTCGACCGTCGACCCCGGTCCTGAGACGCCCTTCCGCAAGCCGGATGCGGGTGATTGGGTGTTGCACGTTGTGGTGGAGTGAGCTACGGCGAAAAGCGGGGACAGGCACGCATTTCGCGCCTCGGATGGCCTGTAGAGCAGCGTAGGCAGGCGAAATGCAGTGCCAGTCCCCCGTTTTTCGCATCCATCCCACGATAGCCTCTCTGTCCCAACGTGTGCGAGACTCCGTAGTGTGGGCAGGGGCAGCGGGAGCCGGGAAGGCTGCGTCCCTCCGTGCGCCGAACCGGCTCTCATCCGGTGAGGCACGCTGAAGTGTGCCGGAGGAGGTCGCGCCATGAGCGATGTTCTGCTTCTCGTCACGATTGCTGCGTTGGGGATCGGCACGTCGGTGGCGGCCTTCGGTCAGGAGGGTGAGGTGCTGTACAACGGCATCCAGCTCCCGGCCGAGTGGCCGCCGCGGAAGGACGCGCTGACAAGGGATCCTCTCGCGGAGCCGCCGTACCTCGCCAACCCACCGGCAGTGATCCCGATCGACGTCGGGCGGCAGCTCTTCGTGGATGACTTCCTGATCGAGGAGACCGACCTCAAGCGCACCTTCCACGCCGCCCGGTACTACCCCGACAACCCGGTGCTGACGGCGGACACTCCGTGGGAGCACGAGGGACGGTCGCCGACGGCGATGCCCTTCAGCGATGGCATCTGGTACGACCCGGCCGATGAGCTGTTCAAGATGTGGTACATGGGCGGCTACTGCCAGGCGACGTGCTACGCCACGTCCGAGGATGGCATCACCTGGGCGAAGCCGGAGCTCGACGTCGTGCCCGGCACGAATATCGTGCACAAGCAGGGCCGCGACTCCGGGATCGTGTGGCTCGACCTCGACGAGGAAGACCGCGACCGGCGCTACAAGCTGTTCCTGTACGAGTCGGGTGAGGGCTCGGGCAAGGTGACGCTCTACCTGTCGGCCGACGGCATCCACTGGGGCGAGCCGATCCGCGGCGGGCCATGCGGCGACCGAACGAGCGCCTTCTACAATCCCCTGCGCGGGGTGTGGGTCTACAGCATCCGGGAGTACTTCCCGCAGGGCGTCGGCCGCTGTCGGCGGTACTTCGAGAATCCGGACGTGGTCGAAGGGGCCAAGTGGGAGGCCGGGGAGCCGCCCCTGTGGGTCGGCGCCGACAGCCTGGACCCGCCGCGTGAGGACCTGAAGACACCGTGCCAGCTCTACAACCTCGACTGCGTCGCCTACGAGAGCCTGCTGCTCGGGTGCTTCAGCATCTGGCGCGGCCAGCCGCAGGATCGGGCCAAGCCGAATGAGGTGCTGCTTGGTTTCAGCCGCGACGGCTTCCACTGGTCCCGGCCATCGCGCGCCGCGTTTATCCCCGTCTCCGAAGAGCAGGGCGACTGGAACTGGGGGAACGTGCAGTCGGCCGGAGGCTGCTGTCTCGTCATGGGCGATGAGCTGTGGTTCTACGTCAGCGGCAGATCAGGCGAGCCCGGCTCGACGTCCTCCGGCGTCTCGGCAACCGGCCTGGCGAAGGTTCGCCGGGACGGCTTCGCCTCGATGGACGCGGGGGAAGCGGAGGGCACCTTGACGACGCGGCCCATCCGGTTCAGTGGGAAGTACCTGTTCGTCAACGCGGACGTTGAGGACGGCGAACTGCGGGTCGAGGTGCTGGACGAAGAGGGGAAGGTCCTGAAGCGCTTTGCCCGCGGGAAGTGCGTTCCGGTGACGACCGACAGCACCCTCCAGCGCGTGCGTTGGAAGGGAGCGCCAGGCCTCTCGAAGGTCGCCGGCGAGCCGGTCAGGTTCCGGTTCCACCTGCGCAACGGGCGGCTCTATTCCTTCTGGGTCAGCCCGGAGGAGTCGGGCGCGAGCCACGGTTACGTCGCCGCCGGCGGACCGGGCTTCAGCGGCACCACAGACACAGCGGGCCTGGCTGCGTATCCGGAGAGGTAACGCCGGTCAAGTAGGGGCGCGATTCATCGCGCCCGGCCGTTCGGACGGCAACGGCGGGCGCTCCACGCCCAGCGGGTCGTTCGGATCGACGTCCAGCGTCGGCCAGACGACTTCCCCCTGCACCTGCTTCTCTTCGCTGTGGTATGCGCTCAGACGAGGGGAGTTCGAATCGAGCCACAGCACGATCCGCCGGTAGTCCTCGTCCGCGATCTTGCCTCTGTGGTTCTCGTCCAGCAGGGCTCGGCCCATGCGCGAGTTGCGCGCTCCGAAGCGACCCGGAATAGTCCGCGAGCCGCCGTGGATCGGCTTGACCGTGCTCCGACTCATGCCGCCGGCGAAGTAGAAGGCGTAGGGCTCAAGAGCGCCATAGCTCCAGTCACGCGGCTCCGCACCGGTCTCCTGATGGCAGGGGACGCAGGACCGCTCGAAGGCAGGTTCCACCAGCCGGTAGTAGGTGATCGGCTCGATGGGACCGACCTCCGGCTGGAGCTTCGAGGGTGCCCGCTGCATCGCCAGCGGAGTGCGGGTGATGCGGTTCGCGCGCTGAGTCGGCTCGTGGCAGCCCAGGCAGGTGAGCTGCTCGCCCGGGTGGACATACGCCACCGACCGCATGGATTGCACCGCCATGTAGTTCTCGTCGAGTACCTGGAAAATGAGCTCCTTCTCGACGGGCGCCTCCAGATGCACGCTGCCATCCTCCTCAACCGGCACAATGCCCAGCGGAATGCGGGGCGTGTTCTCGTTCTGGTAGCCGATCATCGGGACGCCCATCCAGGGGTTGCTCTTGAGGATGTTCTGGAGGATGCGCAGCCACTTGATTCTCGTGCCTTCGGGGAAGGGTAGCTCGGAGTCGTACACGTCCATGACGCCGATCGTGGCCGGCGAGGTACCGGGATCGGCGTCCTTGCCCTGATTGGTCTGCCGGGGGATGATCGGCGGCCTGGTCCGCGGGCGCAGCGGGATCGGGTCGATCAGCCGCATGTCCCAGT
>CBFDAZ010000500.1:0-4781 GCA_965602825.1 uncultured bacterium | reverse complement strand
CCGCGCTCGGCCACGGCACCCCGGCCTGGGTCAACCCCCACTTCCAGCGCCTCGTGGTCCGCGGCATGTACTGGGCCAACGGCCGCGAGCCCAAGGATCCGTAGACTCCAGATTTCGCCAACGACCAGGGGCTGGTGCGCCACTGCCCCCAGGATCACACGGCGGCGGGCCGGACGCGCCGTGCGCCCGGCTCGCTGCCCCTCGTTGGCGGGGTGCCACGCTTCAGCGCCACCGTGGCGTCCTGTAGGCGGGGCGTCTCTGCCCCGCGATGTAGGCGGGGCGTCTCTGCCCCGCGATGTAGGCCGGGCGTCTCTGCCCCGCGACGCCAGGGGGCACCCCGCGGATGGGATGGACAACAGGATAAGGAGGTGACCCATGATGAGAACGATGGTTGTGGGGGTCGGGAATGCCTCCGGGCGTGGGCGTTGCGCGGGATAGAGACGGGTGGATGGTGAGGCCGCTGCCGGTTCCTTCGAGAGGGCTCGTCCCGGGCTGACGGGCGTTCCTGTTCCTCTCTTGCTTCCGCAGCTTCGTTCTCTGTGGGCCTGGGGGTGCCCCGGGCTGCGTGGACAGACGGTGTGCGCCATGCACCGCCCCGCCCCTGGGGTCCCCCGTCGCGTGGCCCCGGCTCCGCGCGGCGGGGGCCTTCGGCCTGCGGTCCGGCGGCCCATCCGCCTGAGTGCCGGCAACACAAGTGAATTGCCTCACACAGGTTACGGCTATGCGGCCTCGGGCCGGCCGTCGCCGGCGGCCGTTTGGCACGCCAGTTGCTTCCTCAGCCGCCCGGTCCCACGCTCGGCCGAACCGCACGGAGTGAACAAAGGGGAAGCACCATGCACGCGCTGGCGGGATGCACCCACCGCGTCGAGCCGCCACAACCCGTTGCTCGCCGCGCGCGCGGCAAGGGCCGCGCGCAGGCCCTCGTGCGCGCCGCCATCGCCTTCGTGGCCTTCTGGGCCACCGTGCTCGCGCCGTCGCTCGCCTACGGGACCTCGCGCTCCCGCGGCGCGAGCTCCGCCGGCAAGCTGATCGTCTCGAAGGGCACAGAGGCCCCGTACCTGGTCACCACCAGGCGGTTCCACGTCGAGTTCTCGGTCGCGCCGAAGACGGGCCTCAGCTACGCCGTCCTGTGCGAGCGGGCCTACAGGAACTTCTGCCGGAAGTTCGCCGTGACGTCCTCCGAGGTGGTCTGGCAGGGGCGCTGCCACGTGTACATCTTCGCCGGGCGCGAGGAATTCGCCACGTTCGCCCAGGAGGCGCACAACGCCCGTAGCATGGCCGGGTCCGGCGGCTACTGCCGGCCCCGCCAAGAGGACCCCGCCATCGTGCTGTTTCTCGACGACGACGACCACCGGCGCCTCAAGCGCGTCCTCGTCCACGAGATGACCCACGTGTTCCTCCAGCTCTTCGGCCGGCAGGTCAAGCTGCACACCTGGCTGCACGAAGGCTGGGCACAGTACTTCGAGTTCAGCTACGACCCGGCCGGCTCCCGGCTGGCCAAGTCGCGAGCCACCACCAAGCAGCTCGTCAAGCGCCGACGGCACACCCCGCTGTCGAAGTTCTGGACCCAGAAGTTTGGTTCCGACGACATCGACTCCTACGCCCAGGCGTGGAGTCTCATCGACTTCATGGTCAAGAAGGGCTCGGCGAAGAAGGCCGGCGACTTCGTCCTCGCCCTCAAGAACGGCCTCGACCAGCAGGAGGCCCTCCGCCAGGTCTTCGGCTGCTCCCTCGACCGCTTCGAGGCCCTATGGAAGCGCTACGTCGTCACGGCCTACTAGCAGCCGCCCCGCAAAGGATGAGCGCACCAGTTCACCGCCGCCAGCCCCGAGCTCGGGATCTCCTTCGAGCAGGCGGCCCAGAACGCGTCCTGGCACGTCTATGGCGTGAGCAACGAGGAGCAAGTCCCGGGCGACGGCGAGATGGTGCTCTGCGCCTACTCCACCGGCATGGACCGCGACCACAACCTGCTCGCGCCGGGCACGCCCGACTCGGCCCTCCGCATCACCCACCACCCCGCCTGGCTGGCCGAGGACGGCGAGTCGGGCTGGATCGGCGCCATCGAGCCCGGCACGGTCAGCTCGCCCCCCGGCGACGACGTCTACATGACCACCTTCGACCTGAGCGGGTACTAGATCGACGCCGCGATCCTGAGCCTGAGCGTCGTGGTGGACGACACTCTCGACGACGTGCTGCTCAACCGGATGTCGCTCGGCTACAGCACCGGCGGCCATGCCGCGTTCGGGCATCCGCTGCTGATCGCGGAGGGCTTCATGGAAGGGCTCAACACACTGGAGTTCCTGACCCGCAACGGGGCCGACGGCCCGCACGGCTTCCGCGCCGAGCTGTACGTGTCCGCGGTGCGGATCCCCGAGCCGGCCACCCTGACCCTGCTCGCCCTCGGCGGCCTGGGCGCGCTCTTCCGTCGCCGTCGCCGCCGCTAGCCGGCGGCCCTCGAGGGCGGCTGAACGGTTGCGGAGGGGGAGGGCGGCGCGGCCCAATGGCGTGGCGCTCAGGCCTTGGGCTCGCGGTCCGCGCGGGTGGCGAGGTCCCGGGGGGCGACGCGGGGCGAGTGGGCGCCGCAGCTCTCGGCGTCGCCGCTCGCTTCGCCCTCGAGCGCGGCCTCTCTCGCGCCTCCGACGTCTTGGCCGAGCCAGAAGCTGGCAGCGCAGGCGCGGATTCCATGCACCTCACCCTCCGCAGGTGAAGTCGGCAGGAGCCCCGTTGGCCGTTCCTTGGACCGGTGGGCCGTCCGCAGAAGTGCGATACTACAGCCTGGCGCTGCGGTATCCCGCGGGCTGCCCAAGCCAGCGCGCTACTTCGCGGGAGATGCGTTCATCACCACCCGAAAGCCAATAGCGTGGTTCGTGAACCACTCCTCGATGATGCAGCGGCACGTAGGCCGGCAACACCGCGCGCCGTCGGCCCAGGACCCGCCCCGTGCCACGACCAGCATGTTAGCGCCGTGGAATGAGGGTGCGATGAGAGGATCAATCTGTGACCCCCAGCTATAGCGGCGAGGATGGTCGGAGCACAGCTCCCAGACGTTCCCCTGCATGTCGTGCAAGCCCAATGCGTTGGGGGTCTTTAGTCCGACATCATGCGTTCCTGAGCCGCTGTTGCTCGCGTACCAGGCCACTGCATCAAGTTTGGCAAGCTGCCGTGTCTGCTCAGATCCATCTCTCCCTGCCCACTCACATGCGTACTCCCATTCAGCCTCGGTAGGCAATCGGTACCGCAGTCCCTCGCGTTCCGACAGCCTGCGGCAGAACTCCGCCGCGCCGTACACTCCCACGCTGTCGACGGGCAGGCTCGGACCACGGAACTGGGAGGGGTTACTGTCCATCACCACGCAGTACTGCGCCTGCGTAACCTCGTGCACGCCAAAGAAGAAAGGCTTCGTGATCGTGACCTGATGGACGGGCCTCTCATTGTCCCGTCCATCGCCGCTTCCCATGCTGAAGGCGCCAGGTTCCACTAGTTTCAACTTCATGCCCAGCGAGTTGGTTACCACGGGCTTCGGCGCTTCGAGCTCCGCACGCAGTCTGGCCTGCTCATCTGCCGAGAGCATCCAGGGGGGCGGTGCTTCAGGCCCAGTCGATGAGCCGGGGCCCTTAGCGGTATCCGCCTTTGTTGTGGTCTTCGTCTTCGTTCCTATCCCAATGCGCTCCTCGGCCATACGGGCTTTCCTGACGGACAAGAGCCTCTCTGGATACGGCTGCTCCTCGGCACCCCACATCCTGCCTGAACAAGTTCGTGTCAGGAAGAGCGCGAGGACAAACAGCGCCGCCAGAGCGCTCGCCAAGAGCGACAACTTAGCGCGCAGCTTCATGCCTCCAGACGCCTTCGCAACCACGTGGTGAGTGCTAGGTTCCTCGCTGACCGACAGCAGCGCGCGCCGCATCTCGGCAGCAGTCTGGTAGCGAAACTCCCGCCTGTCTGATGCTTTCTCGAAGACATCAGCAATGGCCTGGGGCAATCCGGCGCGTGCGAGTTCGGTCCGGACACCGGCCGCAGCAGGCCGGGTCCCCGTCAGGAGTTCGGACGCGATGATCCCGAGCGCGTACAGATCATCGGACGGGGCTGGCTCCTCACCGCGCCGCTGCTCGGGAGACATGTACTCCACCGTGCCCGAGATGGAGCGGCCCGTCTGAGTCATCAGGCTGCCGGAAGCTGAGAGATCCTGCGCCACACGAGCGTCGACTCGGCCCACTCCGAAGTCCGCGATCTTGGCCGTTCCGTCCTCGGCCAATAGGACGTTGCTGGGCTTCAGATCGCAGTGGACGACACCTTCCGTGTGCGCCCTCTCCAGCCCATCGAGCACTTGAACGACGATCCGCAGCACGTCCCCCAGCGACAGCGGGCCGCCGGCCTGCAAGCGTTGCCGAAGGCTGCGTCCATCGACGAACTCAGTGGCGAGGTACGGAGGGTCATGTTGCGTGTCAATGTGGTGCGTGGCGACGATATTGGGGTGGCGGACCTTGAAAGTGATAGTGCCCTCGCGGCGCAGTTCGCGTACGTACTGCGGGTCGGTCGGGATTTTGAGGGCGAATTCGGCATCGAGGTCTGTATGTCTGGCAAGCCAGACTTCGCCGAATGTGCCCGCGCCGAGCTCACGGATCAACACATACGGCCCTACGTGATCTCCCTGGTCCGGCATCCGCATGCTCCTCTGATGAGGTCCTGGTACCACCTTGTCAAGCTACGGTTTGGGATTGCGGTCGGTGCGGGTGGCGAGCTCGTGGGGGGCGACGCGGGGCGAGTGGGCGCCGCAGCTCTCG
>CBFDAZ010000499.1:0-4790 GCA_965602825.1 uncultured bacterium | reverse complement strand
CACATGATCTGCTCGCCCAGTTGGTGCGGCTGGCAGCCCACGAAGCGGAAGATGTGTTGGCATACCTCGTCAGCCCTCTCGATGATCGATGAGCTGGCCGTGGCGGCGAGGTCCGGACCCGGGGGCTCGGCCCGTGCCCTCATGTAGGCGACGAGCGCCCGCCTGGCCTCGGCGATGTCGCCGGCTCCATAAGCCGCCTTCACCGCTGCCAGCTCCGGGCGCTCCAGGTCTAGGGCCTCGAACAGCTCTCGTTCGTAGTCGTCTCGGCTCACGGTCCCCATCTCCCAACCATCGAGCTTCCCCCACTCCTCGTCGGCATAGTGGTAGCCTCCCCAGATCATCACGAACACGATCTCCTGCCCGGCGTAGGGCCGGAGCTGCCGGGCGATGTCCCGACTCCGCCACGTCGCCCACTCTTCCACATCCTCCCCGCTGAACGTGATCTGCTGCGCCATTATGGCGCCCTCGGCCGACCGCAGATCGACTGCCTCCGCCGCCTCGGGCGAGCGCGCCAGGGCATCGAAGCCCTTCGCGGTGAAGATCCCGAACCCCACATACCCGCTCCGCTGCATGTCCTCCCGGCTGATGGCGCAGTAGGTCTGGTACCGGAAGCTGACGTGCAGTCCCCGCGGTAGGGGATCGGGGAGCCGGTAGTGTGTGCCGACGAGCACGTATCCGCGGAACTTGCCCTCGCTATCCCCCCTGATCTCGATCGTTGGCCGCGCCTCGTCGGTGAAGGCCACGGTCCACTTCGGCAGATAGCCGGCTTCCGTCCACTCGGGCTTCTGGTCGGGCGGGAGGGCATACCGAATCTCCCAGGCGGCCTCCTGGGCTTCCACGGCCGCCACCATGCAGAGGAGCACGATCGCGATCATTTTGCCAACCTCACGATGAGGGGCCAGTCCCGCACTTGCAGGCCCTCGATGGTGTCGTCCCCGCCCTGGTCCTCGGAGACAAGCTCCTGTAGCGTGCATGTCAGGCCATCGACACCGATCGCGGTGCCGGTCGCGCCGGCGGGACGTATGCGGCAGACCGCCGGTTGGAGATTCTCATCCGGAGGCACGCGCTGCCACAGGGCAACCAGTCGCGATCCGTCCTCCGCGCGGAAAGCGTGGATCTCGACGTTCTCGACCTCACCGGCGACCGTCCCGACCTCATCGGTGGGGATCGGCCGGGCACCCGACAGCAGCGTCGCCACTGAACGGTACGCGAACAGCCCTGGCTCCGGCGTTGCGAAGCGGTTCAGCAGTCCCCCCGGCTCGCCCGGGGCCGCCCAGTGTATCGCGGGCATCCTCTCGGCCCTCGACAGCACCATCGCCCGCGCCATCAGCTTCGCCCGAGCGATCTCGTCGTGAGCCGGGCCCTGCGGCGGCACCAGTTGCAGCCAGGCCGTCGTCGGCAGCCCCGCGCTCCGGACCGCCTTGAGCGCTTCAGCAACGGATGTCTCCGGCGCATCCCCGACCTCAAGCCTCACGACCACGCCGTCGAGTTCGTCGGTCCCCTTGATACCGGCGGGCCCACGCAAAGACCCCTGGTCGTCAAGCTCGAAGTCACCCAGCAGCAGCGTCGCCTGCGGATCGGCCCTGCGTATCGCCTCGATGTACGTCGCCAACAACCGGGTCAGGTGCTCCGGCGCGATGTACCGGGCGTCCCCCAGATTCAGCTTCCACCCGGAGCCCTTGGGGCACGTTCGCGCCATGAAGGCCACGTAGTCGCCGAAGGCCTGGGCCAGCGCATCCGGGCCGGCCACCGGGTACCGCTCATGCTCTGGTGAGATCGGGATAACGAACTTCAGGCCCGGCGGGTGCCCGAGGGTGAAGGCTCGCATCACGTGCGGGGGCAGTGCGAAGCGGCCGGCCGACGGCTCCACATCCTCCCAACTCAACCCGTCCTCGGGCAGCACGCACCACTTGGCGCCCGCCTGGGTCGGCTCGGACCAGAAGTGGTCGTCCACCGTTTTCCGGTCGCCGCCCGCCTGTGTGCCGGACGTGGCCAGGGCGCCCAGGCTCTCGAGGGCGTGGTTGTCGCCTTCCTCACCCCGCAGCTCCACCTCCATCATCGCCGCCCGGATGTTGGTGTGATCCCTGTCCGAGAGCTTCGTCATGTCCATCTTGGCAGCCAGGACTGGCCTCGGTGTTCCCAGGTCGAAGGCGATCCCCTTCTCCGCCGCGTCGGGCTCTGGCTTGAAGGCTTCTCGCCTGGCCACGGTCTCCCACGTGTTGCCATCCTCGCTGACCTGCACGGCGAAGTCCAGCGGGAAGCCGAAGTTGCCCGGTCGAGGGTAGAAGACGATCTGCCGCACCGGCTTCGGCTCCGGCAACGTGACCTGTAGCCACTCGTGTTGATCATCGAATGGATGGACATTCGATGTCCAGCAATAGGCCGCTACCTGGTCGGACGGGCAGTCGTCCGGCTTGACGCCATCCACAATGCCCATGATGTGCCAGATGCTGCGCTGGACCCTCGGCGGCGGTGCGGACTTCACGCCAAAGCCATCGTCACCGACCTCCGCCGACTTGCGCCCCAGCGCCCGTACTCGGAGGGCGTCATTGCCCTCCTGCAGCGGCGCCAGGGGCGGAAGCGGGGCGTAGGTGCGTACCAGGTTGATCCGTGTCTGGTCACCATATACGCGAACCACGTAGTACCCGACCCGCTCCGGGTCCCACACGACCTGCAGCCCGTTCAGCCCGTACGAGTCCCCGAAGTTGCGGGCGAACGTTGTTGACGGAAGCGTCAGGTACTTCGTCCCGCGCAGGTAGTTGGAGATCCGGTGGTGTGTGTGGCCCGTGAAGACGGCCTGCACATCGTACTGGTCGAACAGGTCGATCAGATCGCCGCGCATCGGCTGGTTGACAACTTCGTAGTTCTCGGTGCCGAAGTCATCCGTTCCGACCCAGAACAGAGGGTTGTGAACTGCAACGAAGAGCAGCCGGCTCTCCTTGGCGGCCTCCAGGTCCTGTTTCAGCCACTCGAGCTGCTTCGCCTCATCCGGCAACCCGCTGTTCATCAGCGCGTTGTTCAGCACGATCACGTGGCAGCCTTCGTAGTCGAAGGAGTACCAGTCCGGGCCGAAGTAGTCGCGGTACTGCTTCAGATTGTCGTCATTGACGTACCAGCCACGCTTGTACACGTCCTCCGGGCCCGGATCGCCGTGGTACGTGATCTGCAGCTTGTTGCCCACGTCGTGGTTGCCCGGCGCGTGGTAGACGGGCACCCGAAGCACCTTGAAGAGCTCCAGCGATCGCTTCGCGCACGCCTCGAAGTCGTCGCGGCCCGGGAAGGTGGTCACGATGTCCCCGCAGTCCAGCACGAATGCCGGTCTGAACGCGTTCATCTGCTCGACCAGCTTCATCACGCGGTGGTTGTGCTGGTAGCGCCCAAGCGCTCCGGGCCCCGAGACGTGGGGGTCGGAGATGACGACGAAGGTGAGGTCTGGTTTCGGCACCAACGCCAGCGACAGGCTGTCCACGGTGCCCTGCCATGCGTTGGTGCTGGAGATCCGTTCGGATCTCAGGCTCCTCTCGAACCAGACCTGCGGCTGCCGGCCGGGGGGAGGTCTGTCGGTGATGCGGACATCGTCGATCAGGGCCTCGGCGACGCCCTTGCCGTCGAGGTCGGACCCAATCGCGAAGTCCACCGGCAGCGGGCCGGGCTGGAATTGCACGCCTGTTCGCAGGCCCCGCTGAGACCCGTCCACGTACAGCCTCAGCCAGCCCTGCTCCAGGTCCCACGCCCCGATGACGTGGTGCCACTGGCCCGGCGTCCACGCGCCGACATCCGGCATGATGGCGTCCACATGCTCGCCGTCCGGCCCGTTGATGCGGAAACGCAGGTCGTTATACATCTCCGTCTTCCAGATCACCAGGCAGTTCGGCTGATCCTGCTGCCCGAGGCAGAGGAAGTAGTGGTTCCGGTTGTCCGTGAACTCGGTGAGCGGCTGGACAGCGAACTCAACCGCGCCCCGGATCAGGTTGATGTTGCCCTCGGCTGAGTAGACAAGCTTCCCGCCCCGCTCCACCAGCGCCGCCCGCTCCTCCGGCACGCGCGTACTGACGGCACGACGCTCCACGTTCTGCGCCTGAGCCGCCCCATCGCCCGCGGCCGTGGTCGCGTCCAGGCCCTCATCGAACGTCGCCTCGAACAGAGCAGTCGGCATCTGCGCGAGCGCGGCAATCAGCCCGATCGCCAGGGCGATCGTCACGGCTGCCGCGGCCTTCGTCTGCCATCGGTTCATCAAGGTCGCCTCCATCGGGTTGCTCCGTACTGTCGGGTTCCGCGTCAGTTGTGCCAGTCCTGCTGAGACTAGCCGAAGTGCAAGAGGTGTCGTGTTGGCGGAAGAGAAGGGAACGCCGCTGTGCGGCGCGGGCTACCGACCCGCGAGACGTCAGGCAAGAAAGGAAGATGAGCATGATCTCTCCCGGCATGAACTTCGGCCTCGGTGGACTGCCGTTCCTCGCTGATGCGAAGACCCGCTCGATCTGCGCTGAGAACCCCAAAGGGGAAAAAGGCGCCGGCGCTCAGGCCGGGCCTGAAGGCGGTGCGGCGGGAGATCTCGGCAAAGGCTGGAAGGTGCGCCCCTGCATCACGCTCCCCGCGGGTTCGACGACAACCCTCGCGGAGATCGACGGCCCGGGCATCATCCAGCATATCTGGATTACCGTCGATCCCAAGGCCTACCGCGACTGCATCCTGCGCATGTACTGGGACGGCGAGGAGTCGCCCTCGGTCGAGACGCCGCTCGGCGATCTGTTCTGCAACGGGCATGCGCTAAGGGTGAACGTGAACTCGCT
>CBFDAZ010000498.1:0-4793 GCA_965602825.1 uncultured bacterium | reverse complement strand
CCACGGGCGCATCCAAGACGAACTGCGGCCCGACTATCTGCTCATTGACACCACGGCGGGCGTCACGGAACTGGGCGGCCTCGCAACGACGGCCCTCGCCGACTGCTTGGTCTGTCTCCTTGTGGCCAACGAGGAGTCTGTCGACGGCACTCTCGCTATTGTTCAGGCACTGAAGGCGTCGGCGCGCCTTCCCGGACGCAGCGTCCCGCGCGTCGTCCCGGTGCTCGCGCATACGACCGGCGACATGGCCCGAGAAGGCCGAACAGCGGAGGGCATCAAGCGTCTCGTGGAGATTGGGGAGGCACGCGACTCAGGCGAGAAGGCCAGAGCCGAGCCTTTCGCATTGCCCCACGGTAGTCTTCTCGGCGCGACCGACGGAATTGTGGGTGGCGAGCAGAAGGCAAGTACGTTCTCGCCGCTTCACAAGGCGTATCTTGAGCTCTTCGAACACTTGTTCCATCAGTCGCGCAAGAGGGCAGAAGAGGTTGTCCAGGGCCTCCGGATGGCCTAGCTGCCGGCAGCGGCTCAGAGCATCCCGACGCACCGCGGCGGGATGCAGCGGCGCCATCGCGGGCTGCGAGCTATGCGCTCACACCGCTCGACCACAAGTCGTTCCATCACAGCCTGTTACGACGACGCATGTCCACGGCGCCTCCCGGGGTCGCCGAGGCGCGGGCCGCAGGCGACGACGCCTGCTCCGAGGCGACGCCGCTCGACGCTTCGGCCCGGCCCGTGCACGCCGAAGCGCTTCTCCATTCTGCGGACGAACCGAGGACTGCCCACGACGTACGCCATCGCCCGGAAGAAATGGGCCGCGGCCTCGACAATGGTGTCGCGATAGCGTCCCTCCCAGAGGTGTCCTTTGCGGCCCGGCGGGTTGTTGAGCTCGAGCACGAAGGCCGTCCCCAGCCAGTGCATGGACTTCGGCAGGGTGTCGTCGCGCCCGGCCTCGAAGAGCAGGTGGACGTGGTTGGTCATGAGGCAGTCGTGGTAGAGGGCGCCGGGGTAGGTGAAGCGTGGGGGTGCCCGAGATCCAGTTGCGCTCAGATGGATATTCGGGCCTGGTAAGCCTCGGCGTACTTGACGTTGAGGCCGCACTGCATGCCCCTGCTTGCCATGCTCCCGATGACCCGCTGGGGCTCGAAGTAGAGCCTGTGTCGCTGAGAGCGGAAGCACTCCGCAAGGAGATCGGCCTTCCTCTCGTAGTATCCTCCCTGTTTGAAATGAACCCAGTACCTGGCCTTGTCCGGGTCGACCGGGTTGCCACGCTGGTCGACTGGAACAGGGTTCGAGACCCTGTCGAAAAGGTCAAGCCAATCCGCCGGCACGGCCTCTCCCAGAGGGTTGGATCTGACCCAGTCCTCGTCTTCGGAATCCTGCGCTTTGACCTCGCGCGCCCAGACGGTGCGGCCCTCAACGTCAACGAACAGGCTGGGGATGAATGGCCGCGCGTCGAACTGCAGGACCTCATAGTACCAGCGGCTCTCGCCACGCCGGAACTCCCTGTCGGCGCACTCCGTCGTCGTGACGTGATCCTGATGGGCGTCGTCGCGCGTTCCAACCAGCACGAGGTTCGGCTGGATCGCAGTTCCTATCTCCAGGAGGCGCTCCTGGATCCGGCGCCACTGGTCCGGGAACAGGGTGTCGTGGAAGTTCTCTATAGTAACGTGGTAGACAGTGTCTCTGGGGTTGCTGCCGCGCAGAACCGGATATGAGCGAGGCGGTTCGCAACTTCGTCCGCCTACCCTCTTCCTGAGCAACCTGCACTGGCGCTCGCAGACGAGCCACCGCATGAGGAACTCCAGGTCCTTGAACGCTGCCGCGTTCGGATCCCTGAGATCCTCATCGATTGGGATGCCGAGCCTTATCGCTGCCCGTACGGCTTCCGCCCGCCTGTTGTCCAGGTTGCGGGTCGCCTGTTCGTGGGACATCACAACGTAGAAGCAGTCTGCATCGAACTCGTCGATCAGCCGCATGAGGGTTGCCGCGCACCCCAGCTCGATGTCGTCGGGGTGCGGGCCGATTGCCAGCACTCTCAGGTCCTTGCGCGGCCTCAGACAGGGGGCCAGCCGGGCCCCGGCGGCGCCCTCGCCTAGGAGCCGGCGCCCAAGCTCTGCGCCGGCCATCGACGATGTCTCACCATCGGGCTGCACTTCGGTAAGCACAACCCGGCCAGTTCCGCACGCAACCACGACGCCATCTCCCTGGATGCTTAGCATACGGCCCGGCTCGAGTTCGTGCGGCTCATTATCCAGCAGGTTCGCTCGCCAGACGAAGGTCCTGCGTCCTCCCCAGATGTCAGTGAAAGCACCAGGATAGGGCTTCGTGAGCGCTCGGACCCAGTCACGGACTTGCTCTGCGGAGCAGGTCCAGTCTATGACACCATCCGCGGGCGTGCGCTTCTCCCAGTAGCAGGGCTGGACCCCGCGCATCTTGGCGAGCGCGTCTTGTGGTATCCTTGCCGCTTTCCCCCT
The DNA here is from genome assembly GCA_965602825.1 of uncultured bacterium. Classification (GTDB taxonomy): domain Bacteria; phylum Armatimonadota; class Zipacnadia; order Zipacnadales; family VGFC01; genus CBFDAZ01. Next base: position 2,319 of record CBFDAZ010000498.1, on the reverse strand, counting down.
CACCAGCAAGGGTAGCGTCTCCTTGCATATCTCGTAATGGAGTTGAGCCACTGTGCCGTAGACGACGCCCACGTCGTCTCGCGGGCCGATCGAGTACTCCCGCTGGGCGATGATGTCCCCAGTGTCCGCCTCTTCCTCTAGGTAGAACATGCTCACCGCCCCTTGCTTGAAGCCCTTGATGATCGTCCACGGAAGCGGCGCCCGACCACGCCCGACAGGCAGGAGCGTAGGGTGCATTCCGACGCAGCCCCACGTCGCTCCGTGCCTGTGCCTCCTATTGCGCAGTCTCTTGGGCATGTCCAGGATCTCGGGGCCCACCAACTCCGACCAGCCGATCACAAAGATGATATCAGGGTCCGCCTCCTCCAGCAGCTCCAAGCCGCGCCGAGAGTTCATCTTGGCTATCTTGTGCAGCGGAGAGCCAGCGCTATCCGCAAGGTCGTCGAACGGTCTGAACCCAACGGTTTCGCTCTCTTTCTTCGGCGAAAGCGAGAAGATAGCCGTAAGGCTGTGCTTCTTGCCGTCAAGTACGCCGCACTCCAGGATCCCCCTGAGTGCATGTCGCCCGAGCTCGACGCCGCTCACAAACACGATCTTCATGGCTTACCCTCCAGGGCTCCTTTCCGCAGGGCGGGGTGAGGCGGATAGGACAAGTCGCCGACCCCGCTGAGCTTCGTGCGAGTCCCTGACATCTGCTTCGGCACGCCACGCTAGCAAGCAACGGCTAGCGTCTCACGGGCTTTGACCATCCCAGAACGCTGTTCGGAGGCGAGGCGTTCAGGCCTGCAGTTTAGGCCAATCCGCCCTTTGCTTGTGGGCTATCGCCTGCTCCGTGCCAGCCCGGCGCCAGTGACGCACCGCCTAGCCCTGGCACAGACGTCCTCCAAGGTCCGGAAGAGAAGGGCTACTGTAGTGTATCAACCAGATCGGCGATTATCCGAAGAAGCCCAGACGGACGTTCTCGCCACATCTTGGGCGTTATTCCGCTATAGACGCTCCCAGAAGGGCGTGGAAATGGCCTCCATAAACGTGATCAACTCCAGGACACTACACTAGCGTGCCAGATCTTCAATTGTCGATTCGAGTTCGGGGCACACAGTTCTCCACCCTGCGCCATCCTTTCAGGAGCCGGGGGACGTCTCCCTTTCTCCAGTCGGGGTACGCGAGGGCGAAATGTGGACTCCTGGCGGCGATGGCGCGCGGTTGAGCTTGTGCGGGCCCGATTCCGGAAGGGGAAGGTGCGGACCACAGATGCATGATCAATAGTCCCCGAAGTCATCAAGATTCTAGCGCGATGGGGCTGGGAAAGCAAGGGAGAACTCATTCCCTGCTTCCCATTTCCGATTGCCGATTCGGGCGAACGCGGTGCCTGTCACACCGCTCGACCACAAGTCGTTCCATCACAGTCTGTTACGTCGACGCATGTCCACGGCGCCTCCCGGGGTCGCCCAGGCGCGGGCCGCAGGCGACGACGGCTGGTCCGAGGGCACCGCGCTCGAGGCTTCGGGGCGGCGCGTCCAGGCCGAAACGCTTCTCCATCCTGGGGACGAACCGACGACTCCCCCATGAAGTACGTCGTCGCCAAGGTCTGCGGCGGCCGCGACGCTTCCTCCGCGAGCGGTTCCATGTACGTCTGGTTGACACCACAACGCCGGCTTCTGCACGGGCGAGGGTGGGAGGTCCCGTCACGGCGGGATCTTGGTGGCCAGCGGGTGCGGCGCGACGCGCGGTCCCTCCCTGTTAAGGGGAGCACAAGCGGCGGGGTCGATGCGCGAAGAATCCGGGGCGGGGCAAGAAAAGTGGTTCTTCACGATCTACTGTGGACGGCGCAGCCATGAGGGGGCGGCCCTGTCGCGGGCTTCGCGCTGCAAACCCCGAGGTTCCAATGCGTTACAGCCACCGGCATCCCTTGTCCCGCGCGGACTCTGGCGATGCCGGGGTCCGGAGTGGGATGAATGCCAGGCGGCTTGGCGGACCGGCCCCCCCCGCATCTATCGAGGGGCGGCTCGCGCGCGAACTCCACAGTAAATCGTGAAGAACCCAAGAGACAGGTGCGCCCCCAGCGTCCGCGGAGCCACATTCTCCACGGATGAGGGCTGAAATGTGGCGAAACCTTTGGCAGTTCTCCTCTTATGGGAGCGAGGCGCCGGAACCGGCGGAAGCCGGGCCGGGCGGGCGAGGCTCCGCCGGAAACGGCCCCCATTCCAATGTGTGCCATCTGTGCCATCTGTGCCACCGTGGAACAGATGGCACAGATGGCACAGATTGGACGCTGCGTGGCGGGCGCGCACGGGGTTGAGCTCGATGTGGCGGGCCGCC
>CBFDAZ010000497.1:0-4803 GCA_965602825.1 uncultured bacterium | reverse complement strand
ACACCCCTGCAGTCGGCGCTCACGGAGGCGAATGAGCATGACTCTAGGCGAACGGATGGCGTCCCACCTGATCCTGAAGGCCCTCAAGCCACGGGACTGCGAAGTGCTGGAGTTCGATGACCGCTTGCTGATCACGGGGGACAACGGGGAAGTTGAGGCGGCTCTGAAGGACCTGGGTGTGCTTGAAGGCGGCGAGGGCCTGGTGGCAGCCTCGGCGGGCGGAGAACTCAACTCGGCGAGGTTCGGCAAGGTGGGCCACGTACTCACTGACAGGGGGCGCTGTGCTCTGCTGCTCGACCTTGGGGAACCCGAGTGACGGCACCGCAGGAAACAGGTGACAGGAACGGCAGACGGCAAGGCCCCGTCGGTAGTGGCGGGGCCTCTTGCTGTCAGCATCGAGTGACTGGGCATGCCAGGATGCCACGTGGACTTCGCGTGAGGGGCTGAACGACGAGGCCCAGAACGCACAGACTCCAGCCGCTGAGACTGGAGTCCCGTGCGCCGTCAATCCTGCCAACAGCGATGACCCTTATACCACAGAGCGCGGCGGGCCCTGGGGCGGGAATCGCGACCAAGCCCCTCCACCCATATGGCTTTGCATTACCCACAAGCTGGAGGTCAGCCTGGACAGGGCCAAATGAGTCGTCTGGCGTCGTCGGCCTGGCTCCGAGTCAGTTCCGTCGGCGGTCGAGAAAGCGTTGGCCTCCCTTGCAGGGGCGCCAGGATGGCGCCCAATTCGTGCGCCGTCCGGGCGACCAGCAAGGCCTGTGGGCGGTCTGCAGGGAAGTGGGTGCTCGCACCATGACCGATCAGCCGCCGGGCGACCATTACTTCTCTCCCGAGCCGCACAGCGCATCTGACAAACGTCAGCTCACGGCCAGGCTTGGTGGCCGGGAGTTTGCTTTCCGGACGGATGCCGGCGTGTTCTCGCACCGGTTCATCGATCGCGGGACGCGTCTGCTTATCTCCGCGCTGCCGCTGCCACTGGAGGGTGACGTTCTTGATTGGGGCGCCGGGTACGGGCCGATCGGCATCGTGGCCGCCGCCCTCAGTCCGGAGGCGCGTGTCGTGATGGTCGAGATCAACGAGCGTGCCGCAGCCCTCGCCGCGCAGAACGCGGAACTGAACGGCGTTGCCAACGCCGAGGTTCTGGTGGGGGACGCGTTCGAGGTCCTCGGAAACCGCCGATTCGACGTCGTGCTCACAAACCCGCCGATACGTGCCGGTAAGCGGGTCGTAAGCAGCCTGGTCCGCGACGCACGAACGCGGTTGAGACCGGGCGGGGCGCTGTGGCTGGTGGCCCGTACTCAGGCCGGGGCCAAGTCCTATTTCGCTCTCCTTCAGGAGCTCTTCCCCGCTGCAGAGCGGGTGGGCATGCGCGGGGGATACCGGCTGTACCGTGCGTCTACATCGGGCCGCGGGACTGGAAAGGAGATCCCTGCATGACATCGCGCGAGAGGTTCCTGGCGGTTCTGCAGCACGAAGAGCCGGACAGGGTCCCCATCCACGACTCGCCGTGGGCTACCACGATAGCCCGTTGGCATGAAGAAGGGCTTCCGGAGGATCAGTCGCCTCACCAGTGCTTCGGCTACGAGTTGAGCGGGTACGCGCCCGACCTCAGCCTGCGCTTCGCCCACGAGACGATCGAGGAGACGGACGAGTACACGATTACTCGCAACGCCAACGGGGCCCTGAGGAAGAGCTGGAGGCATGCTACCTCTACGCCCGAGTGCATCGACTTCGTCATCAGGACCCGGGCCGACTGGGAGGAACACAAGCATCGCATGGCCATGTCGCGCGACCGGATCAACTTCGAGGCGGCCCTCAAAGCGCAGGCCGCCGCTCGCGCGAAGGGCGAGTTCTGGGTCTATCGCGGGGTGATGGGCTACGACAAGACGCAAGGCATCGTCGGCAGCGAGAATCTCCTGATGTCGATGATCGAGGATCCGGGCTGGGTCGCTGAGATGTTCATGGCGGGCGCTGACCTGATCTGTGAGACCGCCGAGGAGATGATAGGTGGGGGCCTGGAGTTCGACGGAGCCTACCTGTGCGACGACATGGGCTACCGGAATGGCATGTTGTTCTCCCCTCGCACCTACCGCGAGGTTCTGTTCCCCGCCCACAAGAGAGTGTGCGACTTCTTCAACGGCAGGGGACTCCCGGTGATCCTGCACACGTGTGGTTGTGTGAATGAGGTCGTCCCCGACCTGATCGAGGTGGGCTTCGCCTGTCTGCAGCCACTCGAGGTGAAGGCCGGGATGGACCTCGTGCAGCTCAAGAGGGACTTCGGCGACCGTCTGGCTTTCATGGGCGGCATCGACGTACGGCTCATGGCTGAGGGCGACCCCGAGAAGCTGGAGCAGGAGATCGAATCGAAGATCCCGTTCGCCAGGCAAGGCGGCGGCTACATCTACCACTCTGACCATTCAGTCCCCGACAACGTGAGTTTCGAGAGCTACAAGCTGGTCATGGAGTTGGTGGCGAAGCACGGTAAGTACGACTGACCGACCACCTTCCCGCAAGTGTCCGGCGGCCTCCGCCAGCGACGCTGTGGCGGGCCTCTGAAGCCCGGAAAACCGGACCCCCAAGTGCGCCGAGAGCCCCGAGAGGATAGCCGGTACGGCACGCTCTTCACAGCCCGACCGTAGGGTGCGTGCTTGCACGTCTGGGATCTCGTCCGCATCGATGTGAATAGGGTGAGGGGGCCTTGCAGTGTAGATGGTATAAGGCCTAGTGTGATGCGTGTCACAGCGGGTCCGCGGGCTCGCCGCCCAGGCGGGAGCCCATTCGCGGGCGTGTGTGTGGTGACTGCAGGTAAGGCACGGATCAGCACCGTCCAGAGGCGAGTCCGGGACCGATCCCACACTGATGCAAGGAGCCACAGACCAGTGACGACGCAAACCGAGCAGGACCAGGCGGCAGTCGAGCGGCCCGGCCGGCAGGTCGAACCTGCTTTCCTGGCGTCACCCGACAAGGTGAGGGTGCTGGTGGTTGACGATCAGCGCGCGATCCGCATGGTCCTACGGCGGATCATCCAACCGCACAGCACTGCCGTTGCAGAGGCTGACTCGGTAGCGGCGGCGAGGGAAGAGCTGGCCAAGGCAGACTTCGACGTCGTCTTTCTCGACATGAAGATGCCCGGAGAGGACGGTTTCGTCCTGCTGAAGGAACTGGGCCCCTCCGCGCCGGAGACGGTGGTGGTTGTCGTTTCGGGAGCCGATGAGGTCTCGTTGGCTGTCGATGCGATGAAGCACGGCGCCTACGACTATCTCAGCAAGCCGTTCGCATCGGAGACGGTAGTGCTGGCGCTCAATCGCGCCCTGGACCGGCGACAGCTAGAGATCGAAAACCGGAACTACCGCCTCCACCTGGAAGAGCTCGTTCGAGATCGCACCCGGAAGCTTCGAGAACTCGCGCACCGCCTGGCGGACACGCAGGCAGCGATCGTCTGGGTTGCGTGCTCCCTGGCTGAGTCCAGGGACGCCAACACGGGCGCCCATGTGGACCGTATGGCGGAGTACTGCCGGGAGCTTGCGGTCCATCTGCCCGAGCGCGTGAAGCAAGAGTACGGTGTGGATGAGGAGTACGCCGCGCATCTGGCCGAGAGCGCGCCGCTGCACGACATCGGCAAGGTTGCGATACCAGACAGCATTCTCCTGAAGCCCGGCCCGCTGACCCCCTCGGAGTATGACGTGATCAAGCGGCATCCGGTCCTGGGCTGCGAGATACTTGAGGCCGTCAGGAGTCGGTTGGCTCCTGAGGCGGCGCCGGCACTGGACCTCGGCATCGCCGTCTGCGCGGCCCACCACGAGCGGTTCGACGGCACGGGATACCCGAAACAGCTAGGGGGCCGCGACATACCCCTGGGAGCTCGGATCGCCGCTCTGGCCGACGTCTATGATGCCACGACCAGTTCGCGCCCCTATCGGCCCGTCGCCTTCAGCCACGAGCAGGCTCGCGCGCTCGTCGTCTCGGAGCGCGGCCGGGCCTTCGACCCTGCGGTGGTCGATGCCTTTCTCCTGGCCGAGGACAATATCCGCGCAATCGCCGAACACCTGCGCGACGACCCGGCCACCCATGCGGGCCGTCGTCCGGCCACTCCTGCGGACGCCCTGCAACTGCCCCTGCAATCCCCGGTGGGGGCCGCGGAACTGCCTGCGGGCGGCTGATTCGGGGATCCCGCAGTACACCCCAGATGGCCGCCGGTGGCCCGCCGGTGCCGGACCCCTGGCCCTAACACCCAACACAACGCACCAGCCATGGGTACCTGTTCTGACCGGCCGGAGCGTCCTTTGACAATCCGCAGCCGCAGGGTATAATGCCCGACGGCCCAACGGCGCTCCCGTCGTCCCTGACCGCGTTGACCCGTGGAGTCGGTATGCAGCTCTTCCTTCGCTTTCTCCGCTTTGTTCGGCCTTACCGTTGGCGGCTCGCGGGCGCCCTCCTGCTCGTATTCGTCGTCCAGGGCCTCAGCCTTCCCATCCCCAGGATCATCGGGTTCCTGATTGACCGAATCACGCCGTTCCAGGAGATGGTGTTGGGGGAGCAGGATGCGGCACGTGGCGAGTTGCTGCTGCTCCTGACATACGTGTGCCTGGCGATCGTGGGACTGAACGTTCTGACGGCGGGCGTCGGCTATGTTCGGACGATGTCTCTGATGTTCGTGGGACAGCGGGTGCTGTTCGATGTGCGCGCCGCGATCTATCGTCACCTGCAGCGTCTCTCGCTTCGCTACTACGACTCCCGGTCAACCGGCCGCATCATGGCCCGGGTTCTCTACGACGTCGACGCCGTCCAGCAGAT
>CBFDAZ010000496.1:0-4845 GCA_965602825.1 uncultured bacterium | reverse complement strand
GCCGGGTGTAAGTACCCCCTCCGGCGAGGGCCTTCAGGTTCGGCAGTTGGCCGTCAGCCATCAGACGCTCTGCGATGCGAGGATCGAACCCATCAAAGCCCAGGATGACCACCCTGTCCGTCTTCGCCGCTGAGCGCCCGCCGCGCCGACGCAGTAATCCGAACAGCAGTCGGAAGACGCCCAGCACAACCAGGGCCAATCCCAACGCAAAGGCCAGCAAGAGTGCCAGGAACGAAGACAGGAACACCATCCCGGCTCCCGGGCCGATGTACGCCCAGGAGGGCGACGCTGCGCACAACAGCGCCCCAACGAGAAGCGACAGCCGCTGCAGTACGCGCAAGGTTGTTGTTGTCTGGCGGTGCTGAGGGGTAGGAGCGGTTTCAACCGCGACCGTCGTTCGCCGTTGCCGTTCCCTGCCCGCGGGTTGCGCGACACTCATCCCACAGCACGAGGGCAACAACGACACGGCCACGGCGTCGCGGTTGAAACCGCTCCTATCCCCCGCCCGGCGCCTGTACGGTGATCGGTCGATGCTCATGCAGCCCATTCATCCTCAAGAGCCCATCGGGAATCGCGGTTTCCTATTCAGTCATCCTCGCCAGGCGGCATCTCTGGCGGGTGTCCCGATCCGGCGCCCGACGGGGATCGTAACCTGTCCGCTATCATGCTCAATACATCAGGGTCGGTTCGGCTCAAGCCCACAACTGCGCCGATCAGTACGAGTAGTCCGTACGGGGCGCCGACCGCCAACCGGAGCCCCTCCGGCAACAGGAAGGCAATGCCCGCTCCCCCCAGAGCGACGATCATCGTGCCGCACCATAGCGGCAGCAGATGGGTTACGGGCAGATCGTGCTTCGCCGCCGCGCACCAGAGCGCGGGCAACAGGGTCAGAAGCAGGTAGCCGCCATAGGCGACGGCCAGACCGACCGGCCCGTACGCGGCCGCGCCCAACCACAGCACTGCGACATAGGAGCCAATGCCGACCACCTCAACGAGCAGCAGCACCGGGGCCTGCCCCGAGCCAACGAGATAGCTGAACAGCGGCGAACGCAAGGCGACTGTGATGGTCGAGAGCGAGACCACTGCGGCGGCCGGCCATGCGGCGGCGAACCCGTCACCGTACAGTAGCGGCACCAGATAGCGGGCTGCCAACACCAGCAGCACGGCCACGGCCCCGTTCACCCATAGTGAGACGCGCATGACGCGTGTCAGGGCGGCGGCGAGCCTCGCGCCACCCGTTGACAGCAGGTGAGTGGTCATCGGCAAGGACGTGTACCCAACCGCGATGCTGACTGCCCGGGCGGTGGTGAAGAACGCCAGCGCCACTCGCCAGAAGCCGGCAGCCTCAGCCCCAATCGCGCTGGTGAGGGCCGCCATACTGTACCACGGGCCGATGCCTGCTACAACCGTAGCCAGGTACAGAGGGCTGACAAACCCGATGAGTTCCTTGGCGGCTCGCCAGTCGCCAAGCCGCAGGCGGACCCCCTGCTCCCGAAGCCCCTTACGGGCGATGTGCCAGGATACTGCCAGGGAGGCGGCCTCCGCGACGAGGATGGCCAGGATGACTCCCGGAAGCCCCAGGAGCTTCGCGCCCACAACGCTCCCGACCAGGAGGATAGTGCGGACCGCGATGTTCCGCTTCGCGACAACGTCGATCAATAGCAGTCCGCCCAGTATCCCCGTCGCCATCACCACCGCGGGCCTCATCAGCACCTGGAGGGATTCGAGCCGCACAAGTGAGGCTGCTCTCGCAGCGTCCGCACCGGTCAGGCCCTGGCTGCCTCCGCTCGACGTCATCCGGCCCGCCAAAGCGACGCAGATGATCGCGGAGATGACGCCAACTAGCATCAGGACGGCGAGCGCAGTGCCGAGGACTCTCTCAATCTGCCTGCGTCTCTCGCCCTCCGACTCCGCCGAGAACTTCATCACGGTCTCCTCGAACGCACCCAGCGGCGCGTAGAAGACCGTGGCGGCCGAGACTACAAGACCCAGGATGCCGAAGCCCGCGGCACCCAGGATCCGCGCGACAATCACGTTCTGCAGGAAGCCACTGAGACGATCCACGCCCTGGAAGAGCACGGTGTAGACGGTTCCCGAGAAGAGGCGGGAGGCGAGAGGAGAGGGCTGATGCCGCCCGGAATCTCGCTCGGGCTCAGTCGTCGGAGTGGGGGGACCTTCGGTCATGGCCTGCTCGGGTACAGATGCGGCACCAATCGGCTGAGAAGCGTGGCGAACCCCTCCCGCCGCCGCGACAGGGGGAAGTTCCGGATGATGCGCTGTCGCGCGGCACTTCCCTTCTCCGGTGCATCCATCGCCTTCCGGACGGCGTCCGCCAACTCCTCCGGGTCCTGGCTCGGCACGTAGATCCCTGCATCGCCAACAACCTCAGGCAGCGCGGCGGCGCGAGTCACGACCGGCACACACTCGCACAACATCGCCTCAGCCACCGCCATGCCGAAACCCTCGTGTACCGAGGCCTGCACGTAGACGGTCGCATTCTGGAGGCGATTCAGGAGTTCCTCGTCGGAGACCCGCCCCAGCAGTTCCACGTTGGCCCCGGCGGCCTCCCGCACTACCTGTTCGGTCTCCGGCTGAACCTGGCCGATTAGCTGGAACTGGATGTCTGTTACGTGAGCCGCAGCGCGCAGGAAGGCCTCGATCCCCTTGCGTCTCAGCACGATCCGGTTGATGCTGGATGCCGCCGTGATCGCGACCGGCTCCTTACTGCCGTCCGGGCGGAACCTCTCCCCATCGGCCGCCAGGCAGAGGACCTCGACATCGTTGTCAGTCAGTTGCCGGATCTCAGCGGCGGAGTAACTCGAGATAGCCAGGATCGCCGCCAGGTGATCCAGCGTCCACTTCCGCGCGCGCTGCCACGGCTCCGGGAGCGGGTCGTACACGTCCGAGACGGATGTGTCGAAGCCCCCCGCGACCGCTGCCACCGGCTTGCCGAGTCGGCGGGCCACGCGCAGTGCCTGGTGCGCCTGCTGGTAGGCGAACCAACAGATCGCCAGATCGTGGGTGGCAATCAACCGGGCGATGCGGAGCCAATCGGGTATTCCGCGCCAGTGCCCGCTCCAGAAGTGGCAGGTGACGCGGCAGCCAAGCTCCTCCAGGAGTCGCACGTCGCTGACGACCCACGAGGCGTCAGCGCTCCCCGCAAGCGCAAGCAGGGCCACCCGGGGGGCTCGCCTCGGCCCGCTCGCCATGCTGCGGAGGCTCCTTTCGCCTTGCCTGACGGTCACGGCGGCGGCCCCGACGGGGGACCGTGGCGCCCTGGGCCGTGAACCAGCGGGACAAGGTCGGTCTCGTACCATTCCGCAATGGTCCGACCATAGTCATACAGGGCAGCCGTCTGCCGGGCTCGGCTGGACAGCTCTTGCAGCCGGTCCGGGCTCGAGAGCACGTCGCTGACTTGCGCGGCAAACGTGTCCGCGTCAGGGCAGACGAGCCCGACGCCATGTTCACGAACCAGGCTCGCGTTCTCCAGGACCACGGCGGGCAGTCCCATGGCCAGGTACTCGTATAGCTTCACGAACACGGCGCACTCCATGCCTGCGGGCGGCGCAACGACCCCCAGCCTGGCAGCGCCGCCGATCTGAGGCACCTCCGCCGGGGGCACAAGGCCCACGATGTCCATGTGCTCCAGCAGCTCCAGTTTGGCGGCCAGGGCCATTTGCTCGGCTGAGAACCTGCGGTCGGGGACCCCCAGGAACCGCGCGACCATCTGCGGGCGCAGCTCGCAAAGTCTCGCCAGGCCGCGTAGAAGCAGGTTGTCGTCGTAGTACGCCCGCATCGGGCCTATATGAAGCAGATCCGCAGTCTTCTCGATGTTGAGTGCCGGCCACTCGCTGAACTCGATGCCGTTCCGCAGTATGGCCGTGCGCTCGTCGCTGAGTGCGTAGCCATCGCGGACCAATCGCCGGTGCGTCTCGGTGACGCACAGGACGCGGTCAGCCCTGCGGAGGACGCAGCGCTCGATCTGCATCTTGACCCATGGCGAGAGGCGCTCGGGGCGGAACCGCCTCAGCAAGTACCACGAGTCGGGAACGTGCACGACGAACGTTGCCGCCGCCGCCCGCGCCGCTCTCAGGGCCTCGACCTGCATGAGAGGGTCGTGAGTGGAGACCACGACAACGTCGGGCCGGAAGCTGCGGCTGATCTCGGCGGCGCGGCGCGAGGTTGCCGGGACGGCCAGCCACGAGCGCAGGATGCCGGCCGCCTCGCGTACGGACGAAGAGAGGCGCTCCTCGCGCACCCGGCAGCGCGGGTGATCGACGAGAGGCTGCTCGCCGGCCTCGCCGGACGGGACGACGACGAGGACGTCGTTCCCGTGCTCAACCAGGACGCGAGCGAGGGCCTTCGCGCGGCGGTAGAATACCGCGCTGGTGTCCTGCATGCGAGCCGTCTGGTAGACCATCAGGACACGCACTCAGGCCCTCCCCCTGTCCCGTGCGCCGCGGCGAGATGCATCAGCTCTCTGCTTCTTCTCGGCCTTCTTGGCCTTCCGCGAACCCGTAGAGGGCGGCGTACTGCTCGGCTACCCTGGGCCAGGAGCACAGGGCGAGGACTCGTTCCCGAGCCTGATGCACCATCCTCTTCGCTGCCGGATCGGCAAGCAGTTCCTCAATGGCTCTCGCAACGGCTTTCCCCGTGCGTTCCCTGATGAGCCTGCCGGTCTCCCCGTCCAGTATCATCTCCGGGATGCCGCTGACGGCGGTGGCCGCCACCGGTGTCCCGGCCAACATCGCGTCGAAGACAACCTGCGGCAGTCCTTCGGCCTGGGAGGTGACCAGCAGAGCGTCCGCTTCAGCCAGGTAGCGGAGGTACCGGCCGTGCGGGACG
>CBFDAZ010000495.1:0-4849 GCA_965602825.1 uncultured bacterium | reverse complement strand
GTCAGGGACTCACAGTAGTTCCTGACCCAGTCAAGGGTCTGGGCATACGTGAAGGCCTTGAGCGTGGACGGATAGTCGGAGCCCCACATGATCTTCTCGGCGCCGACCATGTCCACTGCCTTCTTCAGCAAGTCCTGAGCCTTCGGGGCCGGGAAATCCTCGCGGGCGGCCTGGGGCAAGGCTGAGCAGCCGACATATACGCTCTCTTCAGTGGCAAGCCCGACCTGCTCCTCCCATCCCTCACCGGGGGCGCCGCCGAGATGGGCTACGATGATTTTGATGCCGAGCTCGGCCGCAATGCGGCGAATGTGCTCCACCTGCTCGGTGCCGCGGAGCAGGTGGAGGTACAGGACCATCTGCAGGTCGGCGGCTTTCTGCCAGATACGCCACTCGCTCTCGCCCACAAGGCTGATGCCGGGGGTCATGGCCTGTGCCGCCGGCCACTCGATCTTCAGCCCCCTCAGCCCCCTTTCCCGGCAATCAGCAACCTGCTCGGCCGCCTCCTGCTCTCGCGATGGATCAACGAGGCAGAAGCCCAGGAAGCGGTCAGGCCACCGGGCCACGGCCCCCGCAACGAACCGATTGTGGAACCCGTACATCGGCCCCTGCACGAGAAATGCCCGGTCTACGCCGACCCAGTCCATGTAGGCCAGCGCGAGCTCGGGCGGGCTGTCGGTGCGCTCGAAGCACGGCGGCAGCAACTGCACCACGCCTTGGGCGCCGTGAGCTTTCCCGTAGATGCCGCCGTGGTACGGCAGACGATCGTCAGTGCCTCCGACCCGCGGGCAGACATGCATGTGACAGTCAATGATCAAGGAGCCCCTCACCCCTTCGCTCGGCGGTCCCTGCGGCCGGCATCTGCACGCTGTGTGAGCAGAGCCATTCCACACCGGTGTGCAGCCCACCTTGTGACCCGGGGGGTTCCGGGGTCGAAGGCGATTCCGGCATGCAGGCAGAAACCACCGCTGTATTGCACGGGGCGCCGGGCTGACCTGCCGGTAGGTGGCCGGTCGAGCGGCGGTACGCGGATCGCTGCAGTGAACAGGCCCTGCACGAAGCGGATACTGAAATGAGCATCATAGCCCGCATCTTCGTCGCCACTGCCGTTTGCCCGATGCTCGGGAGCATTGCTGGGCAGGATCTCGCCCGAACGGCCGGCAAGACCGCTCACGTGGCGACCGGGGCGCTTGCCAGGTGGGAGATGATGGGCCTTCTCGGCGGAGGCGTGGCCGGGCTCATGTATGCGGTGCTGATTATATACTGCGTGGTCGCGTGCGGTGAGCGCGTGCGTACACGGATCGCCGACCCGATCGTGATCACGCTGGGTACCTTGGGCGTTGCGGAATTGCTGGTGCACCGCGGTGCTGTGGCGCCCGCCCTGGCCTCCAGCCTTCGCGGTGCGACGATCTTCGCGTGGTTGCTCGGATTGCTGTTCGTGGTACTCGCCGTGAAGTACCGCCCGCGCCCGGTTGCCCGGCCTGCCCATGAGGCGGAGCCCGACGAGGACCTGGCCCCTCTGCCGGACCAGGATCGATCCCCGGAGGCCCTGTCGGCGGCTCCTGCCAGATGGCACTACGAGGAGGGCGACGATGGCTGATCCGCTGCGTGCTGTCGTGATCGGAGCAAGCGGCATTGGGAAGCACCATGTCAAATGGCTGATGCGCGCCGGATGCGAGGTTCTTGGGTTCATGGGGACCTCTCCGGAGAGCGTGTCCCGGACCGCCGAGATGCTGCGGGAGATGTGCGGCTTCACGGGCCAGGGCTTCACGTCGCTGTCAGAGCTGATCGGCGAGTGCCGCCCCCAACTGGCCAGTGTCTGCTCGCCAATCGGGGTCCATTACGACCACGTAGCAGCGTGCCTCGGTTCCGGCGCGCACACACTATGCGAGAAACCCCTCGTTGGCGGGGAAGAGCGCTCGAACGACGTGCAGCTCTATCTGGGTGGGAGGCTCGTCGAGCTGGCGGACAAGTGTGGCTTGTTTCTGGGAGTGAACACCCAGTATGCCGCGGCCGCGCCGCATCTGCAGGCGATCTGTGAGAAGGCGAGCCTTGGTGCGTCCCCGGCGACTGAGTTCTTCATGCAGATGGAATCCCGAGGGGAAGGGGGCGCGCGGCAGTATGAGGCGATCTGGCATGACCTGGCCCCACATCCGCTCAGCGTTCTCCTCGCCCTCGTGCCCGACGGCGAAGTGGACTGGTCGTCGGCCATCTGTGTCATCGAGAAGCACCGGAACGAATGCACCTTCGACTTCATGCCACCTGACGGACCCGTCTGCCGGGCGCGCCTCCTCCTGCGCACGGTACCCGAGGGTCCGATGACACGTCAGTTCGCTCTGAACGGGGTAGATGTGGAGTACGAGGGCCGGAATGATGAGGATGGCGTCTACTGCGCTTACCTGAGGCACGAGGGCGCCGAGCTCAAGCAGCAGGATTTCATGGAGGCCTCGATCACCCGCTTTGCGGCGGCGGCTTCAGGCCAGGGCGAGATCCTCGCCGATGGCCGAATGGGCTTGAGGAACCTGGAGCTGCAGCTTCGACTCCTGGAGTACGCGGTGCGACGCTGAACCATCGGGACATTGGGAGGGGGAGTGCCCCGTATGACACACCGCGCTCGAATGCAGCTCGTCGTCAACCACCAGAAGCCCGATCGCACGCCCGCCACGATTGGCGCCCGCCCCGAGATCAACCGGGCGCTCATGGAGCACTTCGGTGTGGACAGCATGGGCGAGGTCAACCGGATCCTGGGGGCGGACGGCTGGGCAGGCGTCGGCGTAGGCATCGAGTTCCCTGGGTTCAAGCAGAAGGTCAACGGCAGACTCACCGGCGACTGCCCGTACGCCGGCGGGGAGTACATCTTCCACGAAGAGGATGTCTTCGAGGACCAATGGGGGGTCATCCGGAGGAAGGGCGCGGACGGCAAGTACGTCCAGTGGCTGTCCGGCCCGATCTCGGACACCGACAACCTGGAGGGGTGGGACTTCCCAACACCGGAGCGCGTTATCGACGATCCGTCGCTTCCTGACCGGGTACGGAAGCTCAAGGCGGAGGGTCTGTGGGTCTCCGGGGGCGTCACTCAGCCCTACAAGACGGCCTGGGAACAGCGAGGGATGGAGAACCTGCTGGCCGACTACCTGCTGAATCCAGGCCTGGTGGAGGCGATCTACGACCGGATCTACGCGCTCTACGGAGAGATGGCCCGGCGGATGGTGGCGGCCGGGATCGACCAGATCGGGGTCGGCGGCGACATTGCCATGCAGGACCGCCTTATCATGGGGCCTGAGAGCTGGCGGCGCATCGACAAACCGCGTCTGGCGGCCCTGATTGCGAGCTGCAAGCAGATCAACCCACGCGTCCACGTCTTCATCCACAGCGACGGCAAGCTCGATACCATCATGCCCGATCTGGTCGAGATCGGTTTCGACATCATCGATCCCATCCAGCCCGAGTGCATGGACCCCTTCGAGATCAAGCGCCTCTACGGTGACAGGATCGTTCTCCATGGCTGTGGGAGCCTGCAGCAGATCCTCCCGTTCGGGAGCGCCCGGGACGTTCGCCGCCACGTCGAGGAGCTGATCGAGGGGTGCGGTTACAACGGCGGCCTCGTGCTCCGCGTCTCGAACGCCATCGGCTGGGATGTGCCTCTCGGGAACGTCCTCGCCTTCTACGAGACCGCGCGGGACTACGACATGTCCAGACTGTGAGAACACGGTCGGCCCCAGCAGGTGAAGGCCTGGGACGCAGCGAACACGGATCTCGAGCAACGGCGGTTGACGGGAAAGCGGAAGCGGACGGCGAGGTCCGCACACGATCGCAGCCTGAAGGGGGACGGGCCGCGATGAAGTGGCCCTCGACCCACGGCCTCGACCTCGACACCTCCTGCGTGCTCCTCCATTCTCGCGTCGGCAAAGGTCGTGGCACACCCCACAACGGCTGCTCCGCGGACTCTACGGCGCGCTGAAGGGGTGGCGACGCTGGATATCACATGCCGCGTCGAAATGCTGAGTGGCCTGCGGGTGCAGCACGCGGCCCGCGAGATAACGCGCTTTGGCACCACCAAGAACGGTGCTCTGCTTGCCTATCTGGCCTACCACCTCGACTCTCCGCACCCCCGCGAAGTCCTGGCTGAGCTGCTCTGGCCCTGGAGCGCTCCCTCGGCCTCACGTCGCAGCCTTCGGGTTGCCCTCTCCTCGTTGCGACGCCAACTGGAGCCGCCCGGTGTGCCCCGGGGGGCAGTCGTCGCAGCGGACCGGTTCTCCGTCCGCCTGAACCCCACTGTCATAGAGACTGATGTCGCCGACTTCGAGGCAGCTCTGCGGGCGGCCGAAGAGACCGACAGCGAGGCCGAACGGACCCAGTGTCTGACGGAGGCGGCCGACCTCTACGGCGGGCCGCTGTTGCCGGGCTACTACCAGGACTGGATCATTGCCGCCCAGGAGCAACTGGCTGACCGCTACTTCGAGGCTGTCAAGGCCCTGACCGCCGAACTGGCGACCGCGGGGCAGTGGAGTCAGGCTGTGGAGCGCGCACAGCGACTGGTCGCCCTGGATCCACTGCGGGAGGACGCCCACCTGCAGCTTATTCTGCTGCTCGCGCAAGCCGGACAGGTCGATGCGGCCAAACGGCAGTTCGGCGAGCTCGAGCGGATTCTCCGGGAGGAGTTCGGCGAAGCGCCTTCGCCGGCGACCCGGGAGATGCTCGAGGAGTTCACCGAGACGCAGAGAGAGCGCCTCGCAGCCGAGGCCAGGCCCCAGGCGCCTCCGGCCCGGTCGCCCCGTGGGGCGCTGCCACAGGGCACGGTGACGTTCCTGCTCGTGGACGTCGAGCAAGCCCGCCAGTTGCGAAGACGCGC
>CBFDAZ010000494.1:0-4859 GCA_965602825.1 uncultured bacterium | reverse complement strand
GGGAAGATATTGTGGCATATGTAGAGGAGACCGTGCGGCATTGTGTTGAGTCGTGTGGCGTCGAGCGCCTGCTGGCCGCGGTCAGCGGAGGGCAGGACTCGGTCGCGATGGTGCTAACGCTGGCCGATCTGCGCGGCCATGTGGGCCTGCATCTGGAGGTAGGCCACGTCAACCATGGGATACGCGGGGCCGAGTCGGATGAGGACGAGGAGTTCGTTCGGCGGTTGGCGGGGGATCTGGACGTGCCGCTCCACGTGGAGCGGCTGAACGTTGGCGCAGAGCGACGACCGCCGGGGGAGAGCCTGGAGGCAACGGCGCGCCGAAAGAGGTTCTCAGTCCTCAGGGGGATGCGAACTGCTGCGGGCGTGCGGTGTATTGCCCTGGGCCATACGGCGACCGATCGCGCCGAGACGGTGCTCATGAACATCCTTCGGGGCAGTGGCCTGGAGGGTCTGGCGGCGATGCGGCGGGTTGCGAGCGACCTCATTCGCCCGATGCTCTCGTTGACGAGAGCGGACACGGAGGCCTACTGCGCCGCAAAAGGTGTGGTGCCGCGCCGCGACAGCAGCAATCGCGACCAGAGCATCCTCCGCAACCGGGTCCGTTTGTCTCTGATGCCGGCTCTCGAGCGAGAGTATCAGCCGGCTGTCGAACGGTCGCTTCTGCGGCTGGCCGAGATCGCCGAAGGGGAGCTGGAGTGGACCCGGCCTCTTGTGAGAGAGGCCTATTCGGCGGCCGCGACGCGTGACGGTACGACGGTCGCGCTGAACCTCCGCAACCTGCAGCAGATGGCGGCTGGTCTGCGGCGACGGGTCATGCGACGGGCGATTGCCGAGGTTCGCGGCGACGTGCGGGACCTCGGGCTGGAGCACTTCCGCAGGTTAGATGAACTGGTCGCGTCAGGTCAGACAGGGAGTCGAGTGGAGCTGCCCGGTGTAAGGGCTGAGCGTACGGCTGAGAAGGTTACCGTGGGCTTGCCGGGAACCGGTAGAGGAGCGGAGTACTGCGTCAGTCTGGAAGTGCCCGGCAAGGTCGGCATCGCGGAGGCCGGGATTGAGCTGCGCTCGACGCTGACGCCGGTCCGGCAGTGCGATGCGCGCCGCCGCGGCCCGATGACAGCTCACCTTGACGCCGCGGCCGTGGGCTGCGAGTTGGTCGTGCGGAGTCGCCGTCCGGGCGACCGGATCGCTCCGCTGGGGATGCGCGGCACCAAGAAGCTGCAGGATTTCCTGGTGGACAAGAAGATTCCTCGCGCCGAGCGCGAAGGGATAGCCGTGGTTGAGACGACGAACGGTGAAATAGTCTGGATCGTCGGTCACCGCATATCGGAGCGTGCCAAGGTTACGGCACAGACGGAGCTCGTCGCGGAGCTCGAAGCGCGCCCCCTCGCTTGACGGACGGCGGTGTGCGGGAGGCGCCCAGGTGGCTAACAGAGGTCATGTATGCGCTATAACCAGATCGTGCTGATCCTGGTCGTGGCTGTCGTGGCAATGGTGATCGTACAGATCCCGAAGCTGCAGCAGCGTCAGCGGACCGTGAAGTACGAGTATTGGACCCAGTTCCTGGCGAAGTGTGAGGCCGGCGAGGTTGACTCGGTGAAGATCATCAGCCAGGAGCGTGCCGCCGGTAGGCTCAAGGACGGCACCAAGTTCACGGTCAAAGCCCCGCCCGACCCGGCCCTGTGGGACAAGCTGCTTGTACGCTACCCGGAGATCAAGCTTGGGGCGGAGAGCTCTGCGTGGACCGATAAGGCGATCGGGATCGCCGGGAGCTTCCTCCTGCCCCTCCTGCTGATCTTCGTCTTCTGGATGTTGATGGTCAGGCAGATGCAGGCGGGGAGCGGGCAGGCGCTGAGCTTCGGACGCAGCCGCCACAAGACCCTCAATGAGAACTTCGAGCGGGTGACCTTTGATGACGTAGCGGGAATGGCGGAGGTCAAAGAGGAGGTCCAGGAGATCGTCGACTTTCTCCGCGAACCCGACAAGTTCCGCGCCTTGGGGGCCAAGATCCCGCGAGGCGTGCTCTTGCTTGGCCCGCCCGGGTGCGGGAAGACGCTTCTGGCGCGCGCCATAGCGGGCGAGGCGAACGTCGCGTTCTTCTACATCAGCGGCTCGGATTTCGTGGAGATGTTCGTGGGCGTGGGTGCCTCCCGCGTCCGGGACCTCTTCGAGCAGGCCAAGCACAGCCTGCCGGCGATTGTGTTCATCGACGAGATCGATGCCGTGGGCCGGCAGCGCGGTGCTGGGCTGGGCGGCGGCCATGATGAACGCGAACAGACGCTGAACGCGCTGCTGGTCGAGATGGATGGCTTCGACCCGAATGCGGACGTCATCCTCCTGGCGGCAACGAACCGTCCCGACATCCTCGACCCGGCGCTATTGAGGCCCGGCCGCTTCGACCGCCGCGTCGTCGTGCCGAACCCGGACGTGAGGGAGCGCCGCGAGATCCTGGACCTGTACCTGAAGACCAAGCCGCTGGCAGAGGGTGTCGATTCGGGGGTCCTGGCCAAGCGTACGGTTGGCTTCAGCGGAGCCGACATCGAGAACCTGGTGAACGAGGCGGCGCTGCTGGCCGCGCGGGGGAACAACGAGAAGATTGCCATGCCCGATTTTGGCGAGGCGGTCGAGCGTGTCATCGCAGGCCCGCAGCGCAAGAGCCGGGTGATCAGCGAGGACGAACGAAAGGTCCTGGCCTACCATGAGGCAGGCCACGCTCTGGTTGGCAACATGCTGCCGGACTTCGACCCGACCTACAAGGTGACCATTCTCCCGCGGGGGATGGCACTGGGCTACACGATCAATCTACCCGAAGATGACCGGTACCTCATGAGTCGAGAGGACATGCTGAAGCACATGTGTCAGGCCCTCGCGGGAAGAGCGGCTGAGGACACCGTCTTCGGTGGTGTCTGGACCGGTGCGCAGGACGACCTGCAGCGTGTCTCCCTGATGGCCCGGCAGATGGTCTGCGAGTACGGCATGAGCGAGGAGCTTGGCCCGATCACTTACGGCAAGAAGACGGGTCCCGTATTCCTGGCCAAAGATATGATCGAGGAGCGCAACTACAGCGAGGAAGTCGCGCGCAAGATCGATGAGGAGGTCAGGCGGCTGGTAGAGGGGGCGCTGGATCGGGCGAAATCGATACTGAGCGCCCATCGAGAGCAACTCGACAACCTCGTGACCGTGCTGCTCGAGAAAGAGACGCTGGAGCGTGAACAGGTCGAAGCGGTTCTGGAGCATGGTTACCTTCCCAAGTCGTTGGACACGACCAAGGACGAGGAACGCAAGCCGGGGGACGCGCAGCAGCGGCCGGGGAAGGCCGACAAGGAGGAGGGGGTGTCACCCGGGCTGGTGCCGCCTCCTGTGCCGGACCCGACTGCCCCCTGAGCCGGTCGAACTGACGGCGCTCCTGGTGTGAGTACGAGACGCAGAAGAGGGAACGGCCGCACGGCGGACCGCCGTGCGGGCCTAAGGGAAGGAAGTGACAATTGACCTCACCGCAGGATAATCTGGCCAGAGCCGATGCCGCCCTGGTCAAGTTGAGAGTGGCCCTGATCGAGGGCCGGGTGGAGGATGCCGTGGCTCTGGGGGAAGAGGCAGTGGGCGCCGCGCCGCACTACCTGCGCGCCATTGCCGGTCTGGTGGCGGCGCTGAAGCAGGCCGGCCGCGATGATGACGCCAAGCGGGTGCTCAACGAGGTGCCGCCGAATACATCCGGGTCCTCGGCGGATGTCCTGGCGATCGCCCGGATCTGTCTTCGAGAGGGCGTGCAGGCGACGGCGAGGGAGGTGCTGCGATCGGCGTTGGAGGCCGACCCCACGCGCCGCCGTGTGGCTGAGCTCTTGGCGAGTACGTACTACGCCGAGGGGGATATCGCCGGGGTGGTGGCGGTGTGTGAGCCGTTCCGCATGCGGGGCAAAGCCACACCGACCCTGCTGCGACTGCTTTCTGCCGCGTACGAGAAGCTGGACGATCTCGAGGCGGCAGCCGACTGCGCTGCCCTCTATGCCGAAGCCGCTCCGCTGGATCCCAACGGGCACTACCATTTGGCGACGCTGGAACACCGGGCCGGGAACGCCCGGCAGGCGCTGGAGCGCTACTACCTGGCTATCGACCTCAGCGGCGGGGATGGAGAACTGGAGATGTCGGCCTCCGACGGCATTCGCTCGCTCGACGCTCTCCAATTGCGGCAGATCGCGACCCTCGTCGCCAGCGACGCGACCTTCCGCATAGCTGTCGAGCGGGACGCCCAGGTTGCGCTCGACGAACGGGGCTTCGCGCTGAGCGAGGAGGGGCTCGCCGTGCTCTCGAGCCTCGATCTGGAGGCGATGGGACGCCCCGGTGCCGCAGGCCGGGGGCCTGTGCACCACTGAGGGTATCCCTGCGCACCACAGGAGCGGATAGTGCGCTCCGCGTTGACACGGCGGTTTGGGGGCGGTCTTCGGCGAGGTGGTAGCGGTGTCCGGTGGCGGTGCAGCCTGAGCCTCCAAGGTGGCTCTTGATGACTGGCCCTGCTGAGGGCGCGGAGGGACGGTTGTGGTACGTGGGCCTCGGGAGCAACGTGGGCGACCGCGAGCGGATGCTCCGGGAGGCGGTGCGCCTGCTCGACGCGCGGCCCCACGTGCGCGTTGTCAGGACCTCGCAGGTATACGAGACAGACCCGTGGGGTGACACCGACCAGCCCGCATTCCTGAACCAGGTCGCCGTGGTCTGGTCTGCGCTGGAGCCGCCGGCGCTTCTGGCCGAGGCAAAGCGCGTGGAAGCCGAGCTGGGCAGACAGGCGCGCCGTCGATGGAGGCCGCGCGAGATAGACGTCGACCTGCTCTACTGCGATGACCTGCAGATGGACACCCCGGATCTGAC
>CBFDAZ010000493.1:0-4877 GCA_965602825.1 uncultured bacterium | reverse complement strand
ACTTCGGGGACATGCTCGCCACCCTCCGCGAGATGCACCGCGTGCTGGCGCCCGGTGGCTGGGCGCTGCTCGTCGTCGGCGATCAGACCTGCAAAGGGGTCCTGATCCCGGTCACCGAGATCCTCCAGCGGATCGGGGGGGACATCGGTTTTGGCGACTCGTACGTCGAGCAGGTGCGCGAACGGCGCAGCACGACCCACTCGATGAGCCTGCCCGAGAACGTCTTGGCGCTGAGGAAGCCCTCGGCCGCGGACCGGGCATCCGACTCCCTGCTACGACGCGCGGTCAAGAGCGCGCTTGGCGCAATCGGCGGAGACGATGGCTGACATCTTCAGCAAAGCGAAGCGCTCTCAGATTATGGCGTCCATTAGGTCGGCGGGGAACCGCACCACTGAACAGGCGCTGGCTTCAGCCTTCCGCCGCTTTGGGGTCAAAGGATGGCGTCGCCATGTGGATCTGCCAGGGAAGCCAGACTTCGCCTTCCGAAAGCAGCGGCTGGCGGTCTTTGTCGATGGCTGCTTCTGGCACAACTGCCCGAGACACGGGCACATGCCGCGAAGCAATACCAGCTACTGGTGCAAGAAACTCGCCAGGAACCAAGAGAGAGACAGGAAGGTGAAGCGGGAACTCACCAAGAGGGGCTGGCGTGTTCTGCGTATCTGGGAGCACTCGGTGAAGGCCTCGCCAGCCGCTTCCGCCAAGAGGGTGGCTCGTGCGTTGCTCAGGGGGCCTAGCTGAGGCACTCGCGCCACCCATTCCGCCAATCCAGCTCAGGCGCAGCGGACAGCAGGTCCTGCCACAGCTCGCGCAAGCCGCGCGGGGCAGGCGGAGCTTCCGCGCCGCCGCAGCGCGCCAGTTGGACCAACCTCACGCGGTCGAGCACCCATCCGCCTTTGCACAGTCGATCCCAGAATACCTCATCCAAGCGCAGGAGGTCATGCGGCGTTGCTCCCGCGCGGATAGTGCTTGCCGAGTAGAAACCCCACAGCCAGACACCGCAGAAAACGTCCTGCCTCTCGCTGAGCTTGGACTCAAGCGCCTCCACTGGGCCGGTTGCGCACTGAAGCAGGAAGACAGGGCGTCCGCTTCTCCCCACATCGAGGCGCGGGAATGTTGCCACTACATCGACACCGAGGTCGTTGTCGTGGGGAGCCAGCATCGCTTCCTGAAGTTGTGCGCGTTCCCCAAGCCGCCTCGCGAGCTCCACAAGAGCGGGCCTCAGGGACTTGGGTAACCCTCTTTCAGCACGCGGCTCGCTAATGACCTCACCGGTAATGCCCGCGCTACGAAGCGACCAAAGAGCGAAGTCCTCGAAGTACTTCCTGAATCTCCTTTTGAGGGTAGGCGCCTGCCTTGCCCCGCTGTAGTTCAGTGAACAACCCAACAACAGGAACAGGTACGGGCAGAAGTGATCCACTGCCTTCGCGCAGATCGTTCGATCTGATACCTCGAACGGATAGCCTTCACCGCAGCAGGCCGCGCGCTGTGCCGCGACGCCCAGTGCGTCCTCCAGGATATCCGTAACCTGATGATCGGGCACACCTGTCGTGAGTCCGCTGAGCAGATCTTCCTGGGAAAGGAGCTTGCGGGCCTCCAGGGCGCCCAGTTCAACGGCATCGCAGAGGGCTGAAGATAGGGAAACTCTCATTGGTCAGAGTCCGAGCACGGTCTTCAGGTTGTCCAACACGGTCTGCACTTGCGTGAACTCATCCCTTGCTGCCTGAACGAGCTCGCGGTTTCGCTTGGTCTCGGTGAGTGGGCCTTGTGCCGACATCGCGGCGAGGATGTCCTGCAACTCAGACCGTACTTTGCCCAAAGCGTCTGCGACATACTCCTCCGGGCTCTTTGTGTGGACAGAGGCACGATCAAGGTTGCCCGTCTTCTCCAACTCCTTCGTTGCAGCTGAGCTGGCCAAGACGCGGTTCAGTCTGTGAATCTGGCGCGATTCAGCGATGACCGGCGATACTTCAGCCTCCTTGCTGCCGTACAGCCAGCGCCACAGCCGCGTGAGCCTCTCGTCATCGACTCTGCGAACCGTGCCCTTCCCTTTGTCCGTTTGCAGTCTGAGCCATCTTTTCGTGGCCGGGGCATCGGTGGCAGTCAGGAGGTAAGAGAAGTAGAACTGCCTCACGGCGTCGTCCTGCGTGAGGCCAAGCTCCTGTGCTCTCTCAACGAGAGACTGCGTGCGAATCCAACGCTCAATGTCGCGCGTCTTATCGCCGATGAGCTGGGCGATCTCCTCGACCGTGTGCCCACCCTTGACAAGCCGATCAGCGTACTGGGCCTTCGCGGCGGACTGCCAACGCACGATACCAGTAATGTGGCGGAAGCCCACGAAAGGCCGAGTCTCCTCCCTGCTGTCGCGGATGACGACCGGGACTTTGAGCAGTCGGTCTCGCGCTTCCTTGTCCGGGAAGTGTGCGGGGCTTGAGCGGATGGAATTCAGCGCGGCGAGGCGGCGATTACCTTCGATGACCACCAATACAGGGTCGCTGCCGAACTGTGCTAGCGGCTCCCGGACTGCAACGAGGGGTTCCTCGTAGAAGAAGCCGTTTCGATAGAGCGAGTCCTTGATCGGCTGAAGGTCGAACACCTTCTCCATGATTCTCTGGATGGCGGCTTGGGTTCCTGTATGCGAAAAATCCGCCAGCCGCGGGTTCCTTGGGTCGAGCTTGAGGTCGTCGACGGCCTTCTCTTGGATCCGCTTCTCTTCGTCAGTGCGGTCGTAGGCGGCCCGCTTGATGCGCGGTGGCTTCTCCGCATTGCTTCGACGTCGCTTCGGACTCATTGCAGTTCCTCCATTATGGCGCGCGCCATCAATGGCGGCACAGCGTTGCCGACGTGCCGGTATCGCTCAGTGAGGCTGCCGTGGAAGTTGATGTGATCGGGGATGGACTGGAGCCTTGCAGCTTCGCGCACGGTCAGGACGCGGTCCTGCGTTGGATGCACGAAACAACCCCAGTGTGGGGTGCACCTGGTCAGCAATGTGAAGGCAGGCTTGGCCGGATCGAGGCGCCCGTACCGGGTCGTGTGGTGGGACAGCGCAGCGCGTTTCATGCCTGCTGGAAGCAGACGCCGCGGGATATCCCGCCAATTGCCGCCCTGTGGAACGTAGGCGATGCGCTCGAGGTTCACTGAGCTAAGCTTCCCGCATACGTGCGCGGTGACCGTGCCGTTCGCACCCTTGCGCATCATCCTCTGGAAGTTGTTCGACGCTGGCTTCGCGTACCTCGATGGCTCAGCAGTCCCGTCTGGCAGGTCGCCAATTGCTTGTGCAGCTGTCCTGCAGCGCTGCTGTTGAGAGCGTAGAGCGCGGAAGACCTCCTCCGGCGTGGTCGACCCGCGGCTCCCGAGCAGCACCAGACGATGGCGCCTCTGTGGAACCCCGAACCTAGTGGCGTCGAGTACAGAAGAGCCTGCTTTGTATCCCCTGGCACTGAGCGATCTGAGGATATCCTTCAGGAAGGCGCCGTTGTCCACCGAACGGAGCCCCGGCACATTCTCCATCAGGACCCACCGGGGTCTCAGAACGCTCGCGAAGTTCAGGAAGCGCATCGCCAGAGAGCACCTAGCGTCCGCTGAGCCGCGTTGGTGGTTGAAGACGCTGTAGGGTTGGCACGGCGGCCCACCTGTCAGGACATCGACATCTCCCCGCCCGATCGCTGCTTCCGCCAAGACATCGGTCGCCGAGCGCTCAATCAAGTCCTCGCAGAGCGCAAACGCCCCAGGGAGAGCGTCTGAGAACGACCTGAGGGCAACCGCATCCACGTCCACGCCTCCCAGCACCGTGTAGCCAGCCATCTCCGCGCCGAGCGAGATCCCGCCGATGCCGCAGTAGCAGTCGAACGTGGTTCGGTTGGCCATGGCTTTGTCTCTCTTGGCACACCAAGAGGCCAGAGGCTACACTCGCGCGCACGGGTCTCGGGCCACGGCTCGAGCAGGGCGTTCAGGAGGCTCCTGCGGACCGCGCGCGCCGATGACCCAGGCGGCAACGCGGTTGATGCTGGCGTCGAAGAAGTCGAGCGCCTCCTCGTGCGTTCCGAGGCCGGCCACATCGTCGGCCTGCCAGCACTGGACGCTGATGGGGATGCGCAGCGCGGCGCGGACCGCCTTGTCCCCGCCGACGCCGAGCACGGCGAAGCGCTCCCGGACCAGTTTGCAGGCAGCCTGGATGACCCTGGGCTTCGGAGAGGCAGTGACGTCGATGCTCTTCGCGGCCACGGCGGTCTCCTCTGCAAGGGCGGCTGCGGCGTGTGGCCATTCTACGCGCCGGGCGCGGCCGGGTCAACTGGGCGCCGCACCTCGCTACGGCGGCAAGCCACTCCGCGGGGCTTCCCGTCGGCTCTCTCGTCGTGCCGAGCCCCGGCCTGGCGGCCGTCAATGGCCAGCTTGACGCGGCCAGGCCTCAGGCTATACTGGCAGGGGGCCGAAGTCAACCTTGGGTGGGGATGGCAGGCGGCCTTTGGGCGGGTTTGGTTCTGGGCGGAGCTTCCACGAGGAGCAACACTGTGGCGGCGGACGAGAAGCTGGCCGAGGCGGTGCGACGGCGGGCGTCCGACGGGCGGCTGCGGTGTGCTGCGGCGTTCGAGATCGCCGAGGAGCTGGGCGTGCCACCGCTGAAGGTGGGGCAGGCGGCAGACGCGCTGTCCGTGAAGATCGTGGCCTGCCAGCTCGGGTGCTTCGGGGAACGCCGGAAGCGGAAGTGACGGACGGCCCTCGGGGACGCGACCAGGCGCCGTGTTCCAGCGCGAGGCGGTCCATGCTCGGGCCGGCCTCCGCCGCCACGGCGCCTTCGCGCAACACGGTGTCATTCTGAGCGGAAGCGAAGAATCTCTCAGGGGAGGCACCGTGGTCCTGGCGGTGCACTCCGTCACGAC
>CBFDAZ010000492.1:0-4879 GCA_965602825.1 uncultured bacterium | reverse complement strand
GGAACAGCCAGCCATTCTCGTCGCCAGTCACGCGACACGGCAGGGGGCTGTAGTCCTTGCCCGCCGCGCGATCGGCAACCGCGAAGCCAAAGCCCGTTGTCCCAGGGCCGCCCCCGCAGACCCGGCCGTTCACTGAGACCCGCCGGACCTCTCCTGTAGCGCTCTCTACGCCTAGATCGAGGTCGCCTGCCTTCAGGTGGATCGGGTCGGCGCCCACTTGGCAGCAGATCACAACCATCACACCGATCAGAAGGGCAGACACGGCGCTTCACCCCCCGGAGGATGCCCAATAGCCACACCAGGCATTTCCATGCCGGCAACGGGCTTCCTCCGGCCAGGTTCACGGGGAGACCGGATCGACCTATCGTTGAGCGGGGGTCACTTCTCAGCGGCCGAGTCTGCGGGCTTGGCTTGGGCCTTCTTCTTCCTCCTCGAGCGGCGGCGCGGCGACCGTTTCCTTGAGCGACGCGACTTCCGCTTGACAACCGTGCCACGCACGTAGGACCGATCCACCTCAGCCAGCCGCACCGACAGTGCCTGATCGATCACGTGGGGGGCGTCGGGCACATACACGATACATCCTTTGACAACTGCCATCAGGCCCTGGGACGGGATATCGAGAACGTTCTCGGGTTCGATGGTGATGGTCTCGCCATCACCGAAGGGCAAACCGTCGTCCCGGAGGCCGTCAGGAGGCCCGCCTTTGATGACGAAGCGCTCCGGATCCATCTCAGAGCTGCATCGGGCGTGCAGCTCAAGCCCGAGTTCCTCCTCGAGCAGGTCGATCTCCGTGCCGCCTTCACCGATCAGATGCAGGCCCACCAGAGGGCTGCAGGTCACGCGGAAGACGTTGCCGTCGGCCTCCGCGGAGAGCTCCTTCAGCCGGTCCTCGATGCGGGCGGCAGTAGTTTCCACTGACGCGATGCGCCCTCGGCCCTCGCAGCAGGGGCAGACGGACTGCAGTTGGACCGCCAACGGATCGCCAGTCCGTTTGCGGGTCATCTCCACCAGGCCCAGCGGAGTCAAGTGGACGACCCGGGTCCGCACTCGGTCGGACTTCAGCTCCTCTTTGAGCTTGGCCATCACCTGACGCCGGTGGTCGGCGTTCTCCATGTCAATGAAGTCGATAACGATGATCCCACCAATGTCCCGAACGCGCATCTGCCGCACGATCTCTTCCACGGCCTGCAGGTTCGACTTCAGTACCGTGTCAGCCAGATTCCCTGCGCTGGTGAACTTGCCCGAGTTCACGTCGATCGTCGTCAGCGCCTCTGTGTGCTCGATCTTGATGTGTCCGCCCTTCGGGAGCCAGACCCGGGGCCTGAGGCCCCTTTCGATCTGCGTCTCGATGTCGTACTTGCTGAAGAGCGGCTTGGGGCCATCGTACCGCTCAATGCGGCCGCGCAACTGAGGGGCAATGGCTCCCACGAGGCTCATGACCTTGGCGTGGGTGTCGGGGTCGTCTATCACGAATCGGCTCACGTCGCTGGAGAAGACGTCTCGGATGATCTCGAAGACCAGGCTCAGGTCCTCGTGGATGAGGGCCGGAGAGGGGGTGCGCTTGGCGCGGCGCTGAATCGACGACCACAGGCGTGTCAGGAACTTGACGTCGCGATCCAGTTCGGCCCGGCCCACACCCTCGGCTTGAGTCCGGATGATGATACCCATCCCCTCCGGCCGGACCTTCTCGCCCATCTCGCGAAGGCGGTCCCGCTCTGCTTCGTCGGCGATTTTCCGACTGACACCGACCTTCCCCCCGCCCTGCACCATCAGCACCAGGTACCGCCCGGGGAGGGAGATGCGGCGCGTGGCACGCGGGCCCTTGCTACCCACCGGGCCCTTGGTGACCTGCATGAGGATCTCCTGGCCCGGTTGCACCACCTCCTCGATGGGAGGGAAAGCCTCCATCTTATGGCGCAGCATCTTCTTGGTGGGTTCCTCCAGCACAGCATCGGACACGTGGAGGAACACGTTGCGTTCCAGCCCGCAGTCGGCGAAGGCTGCGTCTAGGCCGCTGACGACATTCTGCACCGTGCCCCTGTAGATGTTGCCGAGCACGTCTTTCTCGCGCTCGATCTTCAGTTCGGCCAGCTGGCCGTTCTCGAGCATGGCCACCCGCGTTTCGCGGCGACCGACGTTCACGACGATCTCTTTCCGCATGGCAAGACCCCAATCACTCGCCCGCTACGAACCGCGCTGCGACCTGGGCGTCCGTCAGAAGACGCTGCCGGTGCACGCTCACGACCCGTGCCGGACGAAGCCCTCGTGCGGTGAGATGCCGGTTCAGCATCTCCACGACCTCCTCGGGCTTCACCAGGTCATCGTCGGTGCAGGCGAGTTCAAGCTTCAGACCCGGGGGCCGAAGGATGACCTCGGCCGCGTAGATCCCCGGGCGTATGTCGATGGTACGTTGCGCCCTCTTCGTCGTTCGCTCAACGGTTGCGGTGGCAGTGCCCAGGAGCCCCACCACCGCAACCTCCAGTTCGTCCGCCTCCACACCGGCCAGGTTGACGATGTAAAGGGCCCGGGATACCGATGCAAAGGGCGATCTGCGCACTCGTCTCTCAATGGCTACCGAGTGCAGGCCAAGACCCTCGGGCATCTGCTGCAGCAGGGCGCCGGCCACCTGCTCGGGCGAGCACTCCTTCGCCAGATCGATGGCGCACAGCTCAGCCTCGCCGGTCACCCCGACGGGCAGCGGCCTCGCGACCGTCATCCTCGGGCGCTCGTTGAAGCCCTGCGTATAGGCCATCGGCAGGCCCGCACGGCGAGCAGCACGCTGCACGGCTCGGGTAATCTCCAGGTGGGAGAGAAACCGAGCCTCCTCGTCCTTGGAGAATGTCACGATGGCCCGCCACTCGGGGCCGGTCGCCGATGCCAGGCCAGGCTGCCGCGTGGGCTGCCCCGGCCGGCCATCGCGCGGCGACGAGGCAGTTTCCTTATAGTTCGCCGCCTGGTCGCAGCAGTCCTGGAGGCCACACAGCACGCACTGGCCCTCGCGACAGTCGGGTGTGGTCTGGCCTGCTTGCGCCCGCTCTCCTTCACGGACGAGGAACTCCCGGCTAACGCCAGTGTCGATGTGACCCCAGGGGCCGGTTTCCGGGTCGCGGATCGGCCTTCCCAGCTCTTCCTCGATGGTCATCCCCAGCTCGGCCAACGCCGTCTCCCATCGCTCCAGCGAGAACCACTCGCTCCAGGCTTCGAGTCCTGGCCCGTGTCGCGAGACGCCCTGTATGGCCGTTGCCAGATTGCGTCCTCCCCGCGCCAGGACGCCCTCCAAAGCAGTTTGATCGGGTCGGTTCAGCTTGAGCTGAACCTGGCGGCTCCTCAGCGCCGAGACCAGCAGCGCGTGCTTGGCGCGCAGCTCGTCCCGCGTCGCCTGCCGCTCTCCCTCAAACACGGTGTGCGGTTTGGGCACGAATCCCGCCACGGTGACAGCCACCCGCAGCCTTCCCCGGCGATCCCCCAGCTCGGCCTTGCCGATGGCCACGATCTCGTTGACCGTATCGGCAATCGCCAACACATCCTCATCGGTCTCGGTTGGAAGGCCGATCATGAAGTACAGCTTGATCGAGTGCCAGCCGGCCCTGAACGCCGCCGTCACAGCCTCGCGCAGGTTCTCCTCCGTTACGTTCTTGTTGATGACGTCACGCAGTCGCTGCGAGCCCGCCTCGGGGGCCAGCGTGACGGCGCTCTTCCTCCCGCGCGTTACGCGCTGAGCCAGTTCGACCCCGAACTGGTCGGTCCGCAGAGACGGCAAGGAGACCGACATGTGCTGGTCGCCGAACTCCTCCCCGATGGCATCCACCAACTCCACGATCTGCGGGTAGTCGGTGCAGCTCAGCGATGACAGGGAGATCTGCTCGTAGCCGGTCGAGGCCAGGATGGCTCGCGCCTGCTCGGTGAGTGTGTCGAGCGATCTCTGCCGGACCGGCCGATACAGGATGCCTGCCTGGCAGAAGCGGCACCCGTGCGTGCAGCCGCGGTTGATCTCCAGTTGCGCCCGATCATGCACGATCTCCAGGAACGGCACGATCGGGTCGCAGGGGAACGGCGCCCGGTCGAGATCAGCCACAATCCGGCGTCGAATGCGCTCCGGC
Source organism: uncultured bacterium (assembly GCA_965602825.1). GTDB lineage: Bacteria > Armatimonadota > Zipacnadia > Zipacnadales > VGFC01 > CBFDAZ01. Next base: position 779 of record CBFDAZ010000492.1, on the reverse strand, counting down.
GCGGCTGAGAACTTCGGCACCGGCCGCGAGCGACCATCACCAGCGTCGTAGAGCAGCGGGACGTACACGCCGGGGACCTGGGCCAGATCGGCCAGCAGCGCTTGCCGTTGCGATCCGGACTGCAGGCCGCTGTCGCCTTTATGACCTACATAGACGTCGATGACGTCGTTCAGGGCCTCTTCCCCGTCACCAATCACCAATGCATCGAAGAACGGCGCGACAGGCTCAGGCGCCGCAGCGCACGGCCCGCCCCCGATGACCAGGGGGTGGCGCTCGTCACGGTCTGCGGCGAGAGCAGGGATCTGGCCGAGCCCCAAGACAGACACTACGCCGGGGTAGTTGAGCTCGTGCTGGAGCGTGATCCCGAGTATGTCGAGCTCCCCCAGGGGGGTGCGTGTCTCCAGCCTGGCCAATGGCAGGTCCCGCTGCCGGAGCAACTCAGCCATGTCCGGCCACGGCAGGAAGACTCGCTCGCAGGCGGCGTCAGGACGCTGATTGACGAGGTGGTACAGAATCCGGGAACCGAGGTGGGACATCCCCACCTCATACGTGTCGGGGTAGCACAGGGCCATGCGGCACTTCAGCGCATCGCCCTGCTTGACGACCTGGTTCCACTCCCCGCCGGCATACCTGGCCGGCTTCTGCACCTCTCCTATCAGAGAGTCCAAATCCAGTACCCCATACATTGGCGAAAGCCCCAGCACAACGGCTGGGGCGCGTTACCGTCTATCCTGATTGTACCCAATCAGCCCTCGACGTGTCAACGGCGTCCGCGAGCG
>CBFDAZ010000491.1:0-4889 GCA_965602825.1 uncultured bacterium | reverse complement strand
GTGGGGCATGCTTCGCCGTGGATGGGCTCAATCCTGGTGAGGGCAAAGGGTACGGCGCAGCCCCGACGCGTTGGTGCCATGCACGAGAAGGGCTCTCCGTCGGAACTGCACTGTGGATTAGCCGTCCGGTAGGTGGGGCCCGCCGCCGTCAGGTCTCGATCGGGTCCGCCGCCGGAGAGAAAGGCGAGCGGCCGCCGACCGTCATGAGGTCACTTGCCCTCGCGCCAACGCCTTCGCCAGCGAAGCTCGTCAGCGCAAGCCCAGATGATCTGCAGCCACAGCACCGGAAGGAACACCATCACCATGACGGCGAGAATGGCGATAGGGGCGAGGCCCAGCGCCTCCAGGGGAGCGACACCGATCAACACGAGAAGGCCCACCACCGCGAGCGATGTCAGGAAGACGGCCGCCCCCGCCATCTCATAGCGGCGGTAGTCCTCCCAGTTGAACTCTGCGGATGGGCGCGGCTCCGGTCTCACGGCTCCCTCCTCCTTCACCCCCCATCGCCTGACCCGCCAACCGAAGTCTGCTTCTGGTCCTGCAACGACACTGCCGTTTGCAGATGCGGGCTCGCCCCGACAGGCTACGCCGGCGTCCCTGACATGCTGCTCCCGCTGCGCTTGAGGTCCTCCGGGTCGTTGCGGAACCGCCCTCAGGCGCGGGCCGCGCGCAACACCCGCAACCAACCGAGGATGTGAACGGTTGCTGCTACGGCGAGGTCAAGGCTGGCCTCTTGCACGACAAGGTCCAGGGCAAGGGGTCGCCGAAGGCGGGTGCCAACCAGGCGGCAGGCCAGGGGGACGGGCCAACGGACCGAGACGCCAGGACCGCGCCCTGCAGAAGAGGCTCAACATGAAACAGAACAAGCTCGGCCGAACCGGGATGATGGTCTCCGAGATGGGCTTTGGTGCCTGGGCGATCGGGGGCATGGGTGAGGGCTTCAACTACGGAGAGGTGGCCGAGGAGGACGCCTTCGCCTGCCTTGAAGCCTACCTCGAAGCAGGCGGGAACCACATCGACACCGCGCGCTACTACAACAGCAGTGAACGTCTCATCGGGCTACTCCTCGAGGGCGCGTCCGCCCGGGAACGCGTATTCCTGGCCACGAAGACCTTCGAGAATACGCATGATGGCATCCGTCGCGAGCTGGAAGAGTCGCTTCACCTCTTGCGCACGGACCACGTGGACCTCTACTACCTGCACATGCCCCCCGATGATCCCGCCGAGATGAACGCCGCGCTCGATGTGCTCGAGACGCTCCGGGAAGAGGGCGTCATCCGAGCGATCGGCGCCTCGATCAAGGGAGCGGATGTCACGGACGCGACGGCGGCGCTCTGCAGGCAATACATCCGGACGGGCCGCGTGGATGCCCTTCAGGTCATCTACAGCATCTTCCGCCAGAAGATCCGCGAAGCGTTCGCCGAGGCAGAGAGCGCCGGCGTAGCGCTGATGGGGCGAACGTGCCTGGAGAGTGGATTCCTGACCGGGAAGTACAGGCCCGGGCATCGCTTCACCGGGCACGACCACCGAACCCGCTGGAGCCCCGAGCGCCTCGACCGTGCGCTTTCGTGCGCCCAGGATCTGGCCGAGACGGCCGTCCGTCCCCCCTACAAGACACTCCCCCATGTGGCCATCCGCTTCGCGATGGCGCCGGACGCCATCTGCAGCACTATCGTCGGCGCCAAGTCGGCGAAGCAGGTGCGGGCGAACCTGCAAGCCCTCAACCTCCCGCCGCTCTCCCCCGAGGTGATTGATCAACTCATCCGTGACTACGGCGACCGAACCGAGGAGTTCAACGGGAGCTAGAAACCCGGCCGAAGACCCCTTCGCGGAAAACGGCCGCCTCGCTACGGCGCCCTCAGGGCGCTCTACGGCGATGCGACCGCGACAAACTCGCCCCAAAGCGGGGTTTCCGGCCGCGCCTCTAGGCCGCATCATTCACGATGCACTGCGGCCCGAGCCCCACAGCAGCAGGCAGGGCGTTGCCGACCTGCATCCGTGCTCCCCGGGTCGGGCCATCAGCAGCACAGTGTGCTTCACGCCAAGCATCCACACCGAAACAGAGTCTTCTGCCGGAAGGGCGCGGGAAACCGGCTCTTTCTCAAAAGAGCGGGTTGCCCGTGACGTTGGTCGTGGATAGTCCGGGCCTAGGAGATACCTGTCCTGTGCGCTCATTGATTCATGACCCTCTGCCATACTACAGACGAAGGCAGAGCCGGGATTATCAGTCTTCCGCGGACCAGCAGGGAATCGCCCGGGACGACGGGATCGTCCGAGGCCGGTGCCGGCCCCTTCCCGGGCGGGATTCCGCGCCACGGGGTCTTGGGTCACGTTGTGTGCCCATCCCGGGCCCCTGTCAGGCCCAGAGGCGATGCGGTGCAGGCGGTCGAGGGGGTGGACATCAGCGGGGCAGTTCCTGCGTGCGACGCGCCGCGATGGCGGCACGGACCTCATGGGCCGAGGAGAGCATTCTCCGCAGGGCTCACGCGTCGATCGGCGCGTCCACTACTCGCATGCGCGCCAGGTCGCCGACTCCCAGGCCCATCGCCTCGGCTTCAGCCAGGTAGGTCGGCCGGAGGGAGGCGTCGTCGAGGTCGTTGTGGAGCGCGCGCTCCTTCATCACGATGTCCGACATCACCGCATCCACCGCGACGGCGTCGGTGCCGAAGAGCAGCGCGTTCGGCGTGCGCTCGGGAAATGACTTGAACTCCTGGGCCCTATGGTACGGTCCGCCGTCGTAGAGACCGACGAGACCGTCGATGATGGACAGACGCGTCTTCCCGCCGATCTCGGGCAGGGAGTAGAAGCCGGCCACGCTGCGCTGCACGTCGCACTCGAAGTAGCGTCGGCCGTCAATCCCGAGATAGTCCGCCAGCGGGCCCGACACGGTCATCTGCGTGGCATCGTCGCCCTCCTGTGGCAGGAGGACGAGATGGCGGCCGCTGACCGCGACGCGGAATCCATCGAGTTGGGGGCGGAGGACTTGGGCCGCCTTATCCCGGCCGTGGCTACCGGCGGGCAGCTTCGCGTTGGCGATGTCCCCCGTGTCGGTCTCGAGCGTCAGGCCTGCCTCGCCGTCGAGCCTGATGGTGCCGTCGACGGGTACGACGGCTAGCGGGCCGTGGGTGTGCAGATCCCAGGCTCGGGTGATCGCGCCGAAGTAGTTCTTCATCGCGCCGGTTGTCGCCGTGAGCGGGTGATGCTTGAGCGCGGCAACGGAGATGAGGTGGTCGGCCTCGGTGAGAACGCGCTGGGCCAGGAGGGGCGCATCATTGGGCGGCTCCGGCAACTCGAGTGGCCTGCCCGCGTCCAGGTCCCACGACTCCTCCGCGTGGGTGCTCTTCGTGGAGCACAGCCCGTCGAGCGCCTCCTCGACGGCGATCAGCAGGAAGTTGTCCCAGACAATGATCTGCTCGGCGCGCACCTTGCGACCATTCGTGGTGGGCACCTCGCGGAGAAGCCGGACCAGCGCGGCCAGCGTCTCGCCATGCGTCCCGACGATGGCTGGGTTGCCCAGGGTGTTGGGCTTGATCACTATCCGGTCCTCCGAGCCGATCGCAGGAAACAGGGAGCCGAGCGCGGCAACCGGGTTGGCCTGGCCCGTCAGCGCGGACAGGCCGGAGGCGACCATCCCATCCACGACATCCTGCTGTGGTGCGAAGTCCACCGTCGCTCGGGTTGAGTGCGCCCTGGCGACAACTCCGACGAGCCCCTGGTCGCCCGCGGGCTCCGCTGCTTCGCCAAGCCTGGGCAGCCCCGTCGCGATTCCCGCAGCCGCGGTCGCTTGTCCAATGAACGTCCTACGAGAGATCTCTCTACCCATCGACACACCTCGACTCTTCCTTGGAACACGATACTGACCGGCGCATAATAAGAGCGCCGCGTCGCTTGGTCAACCTACTTCACTCGCTGCCCTCGAGAACCGGCGCACCCTCACGCCCCTTCCGGGGCCTTTCCGGCGGCTCCCTGGTGGCGGCGGCGTCCTGAGCCACGGCCGACGCGGGCAAGCACAGCGCGACGGGCCACATGGGCCAATACTGGCGACAGATCAGGGGCAGACACGTCCGGGCACTCGTGGGTCGTGGGTCAGTCAACCCTCATCGACTTGAGAGGTTCCCGCGCGAGGGCCTTCGCGCAGTACTCATCCAGCAGCACCTGGTCGTCCGGAGTGAAGGTCGCGTCATGGGAGAGAATCGCGATGTTCGCATCGATCTCCTCCTTCAGGCGCATCCCTATCACAAGAAGATGGACCCGGTCGTCCTGCAGCGCCCAACGGATCGCGGCGCCCGGCAAGCGACGCCAACGATCCTCATCGAGCTCGGGCACGATGTACCCCGCCCATGCTCCGAGGACGCCCGCGCCAACGACCTTCATCGCGGCGATGCCCATGCCCGCTTCGTGCGCCTTCGCTATGCACTGATCTCGGAGCTCGATCATCCTCGGCGAGAAGCGCTGGTCGTGGCCGCGCAGGATGTAGCCGTGGGACAGCATGCACATCTCGAACCCGGCCGACTCGATGAGGGCGAGGGCCTTGTCGAAGTAGGAGTGGGCGGAGAAACCGATGTGCTTCACCATGCCCTCATCGCGCAGCTTCAGGATCTCGGCGTGGACCTCCATCGCCCGCTGGACGCTCATCTGCTCGAGGCCGGGCGTGCCATGGATCTCGAGGATGTCGATGTGGTCGGTCTCAAGCTCCTTGAGAGACTTCTCGAAGGCGGGACGGACCTCAACCGGCTTCGTCGTCTCGATCTTGGTGACGAGGCAGACATCATCCCGAACGCCCTTCAGCCCCTCACCGAGAATGGCCTGGCTCTCCAGGTAGTTGCCGCCCGTATCGAAGTAGCGGATGCCGCGCTCGTAGGCATATTGCACCAGCTCGACGCGCTTCT
>CBFDAZ010000490.1:0-4894 GCA_965602825.1 uncultured bacterium | reverse complement strand
CTCCATTCGTGAACCAAGTGACAGAGGAGTTCGCGACCGGTCGCGGCAGTCCTGTCCGGCGCCCGTCGCTTGGAAGAGGGCTGCGCCATGATCCGCCGAAATGGCCGCGAGGCAGCATGCCTATATCAGCCGCGACTATCCTCCAGGGAAGGAACGATCCCTCCATGCCCGCAGCGAAACGTGCTCTGCTTCTCGGTCTTGATGCGATGGTGCCCAACATGATGGAGAGGTTCCTGCAGGACGGTGTCCTGCCGAACTTCGCCAGGCTTCTCGAGAAGGGCTGCTTCACCCGCGTTGTACCCGCCATCCCGGCTCAAACACCCACCAACTGGACGACGCTGGCTACCGGGGCCACACCGGGAGGCCACGGTGTCGTGCAATGGGGCTCGCATATCCCAGGAGAGCCGGTCTGGGAGTTCCATCGCGAAGAGGCCTTCAACGCGGGCCTGTGTCGGGCGGAGTACCTGTGGGAAGCGGCGGAGCGTTCGGGCAAGCGGAGTGTCGTGATGAACTACGCCGGCTATCCGCCGACTACGGAGTCGGCCTACTTCATCGACTGGCTGTTCCAGCCCGCCCGCTCGTATTTCGACCTGGCCGCCCCGACCGTGTATCATAACTGTCCGGATCTGAACACGACGGACCCCATCGAGCTCGCCCCCGCCGAGGGCTGGGCCAATCTGCCGGCCTCCCAGAAGCCGCCGCTGGCAGCCGCCCTCGAAGTCGCAACGGCAACCGAGGGCTCGGGGCCGACGTATTACCTGCTGGCATACGCGTCGGATGAAGACTACGACACCGTGCTCATCTGTGAGAGGAAGGACGCCGCCGACCCGCTCGCCTCGCTGAGAACCGGAGATTGGAGCGAGTGGGTGCGGGCAGCGTTCGAGACGGAGGACCTGGGCGGAACAGAGGGCGCCTTCCGCTTCAAGCTGCTGGAGCTATCGGCTGACGGCCAACGGCTGCGACTCTACCGGAGCGACGCCTTCCCGACGGACGGTCGCTTCTGCTCCGATCCGGCACTGGGCGAGAAGCTGGTCGCGGAGCTGGGCCCATACGTCCACGCGGGGATGACCTGCGGCCTGCACTGCCGCGGATGGGTTGACTGGGAGACGGTGGATGAGGTCATGGTCCAGGAGGCCGAGTGGTGGTCGGGTGCCGCCGCGATGGCGATGGCGGAGAACGACGCCTCGCTCCTCGTGCTGCATTGGCATATCCTCGACGCCATGGGGCACAGCTTCGTGGCTCGCGTCGATCCCACCGGTACCGAGTACGACGCGGAGAAGGCGGACCAGTACTGGGAGATCATCCGCAACTACTACCGGGCCGCGGACCGGTTCGTCGGCGCTTTCCTGGAGCGCTTCGATGACGGCGAGACGGCCTTCGCCGTTGTCTCCGATCACGGAATGCCGGCCAACATCAAGGCCGTCTCGCTGATCAACGCGTTCAAGGAGCGTGGCTGGGTTACCCTGACGGAGGACGGGAAGGGTGTGGACTGGAAGCGGAGCCGGGTCTTCTTCGCCCAGAACCACCTTTGGATCAACCTGCAAGGTCGCGACGAGGGCGGTGTGGTGCCCGAAGGCGAATACACCTCTCTGCGAGCGGAGATCATGGCCGTCATGCGGGACATCAAGGACCCGGACACCGGGGAACATGCGATGGCCTTCGTGCTGCCCCGCGAGGATGCGGCGATGGTGGGACTGTGGGGGGACTACATCGGTGACCTGGTGTTCTGCTACAGCGGCGGCTATCGCTGGTCGGGCCCCGAAGTGCTCAAGATGGGTGAGCAGCGACTCGTCTTCCCTTGCGGAGGTGGGAACCACGGACCGATGATTCCGACCTATGAGACCGAGGCGGCATCCGTAATGGGCACGCTGGTACTCGGCGGAGCGGGAGTACGTCCGTCCGAGCCTCTGCCGAAGCTCGACCAGACGCGGATCTGGACGACCGATGTCGCGCCCACACTGTCCCATCTTCTGGGGATCGACCTGCCGGCACAGAACGAGGGCCGAGTGCTCCACGAGTTCCTGGCTGATGCCTGCAGCGCAGCGCCGTTGCGCACGCTGAAGCCAACGGCTCGAGCCATCGTCAGCCGGCCGCCGGTCAAGCCGCGACCGGTTGCGCTGCAGGGCGACGTGACCGACGAGGACTGATGCCCACGTCGTCCCGTAGGTCGGAGCTCCAGCTCCGACGCCGTTGACGTCGTCCACCCGGGTCGGATCCGCCGACCCAACACTACCACTCCAGGTGTGAGGACTATGCCAAAGACCAAGCTCGAACAGAAGCTCGCGCTGCAGGGCGGAATGAAGGCTGTCTCGACCATCGAGGGCCGAGGCAAGCCGAAGATCGGCGTCGAGGAATTCATGTCGGTCGCTGAACGGTTCGGCTTCTCGCCGCAGACGCTCAGCAAGATCCACGAGGTTGTCCGGGAAGAAGATGTGGGTGGCGGGCCGTTCCTCGCGAACTACTACTCCGACCTGGAGGAGACGAAGGTCCAGGCCTTCGAGCGCCTCGCGCGGGAGACGTTCGGCGCCAAGTACGCCATTGGCGTGACCTCCGGCACGGCGGCCCTCAACTGCGCCTTCGTCGCGGCGGGCGTTGGGCCGGGGAAGGAGGTCATCTGCCCCGCCATCGGCTTCTTCGCGACGGCCGCGGCCGTGGTCCACTCGAAGGGCATCCCCGTCTTCGGTGACGTGGACGCATCGCTCGGTCTGGACCCAACGAAGATCGAGGCCCTCATCACGCCCCGGACCGTCGCCATCGCGCCGACCCACGTGGCAGGCAGCGTCTCCGACATGACGGCCATCATGAAGATCGCCAGGAAGCACAAGCTGAAGGTGATCGAGGACTGTGCCCAGTCCTGCGGCGGCAAGGTGAAGGGCAAGTACGTCGGCACGATCGGGCACCTCGGGTGCTTCAGCATCTCGGCCTACAAGATCGTGGGCGGCGGTGAGGGCGGCCTGATCCTCACCGATTCGAAGCGGCTCTACGAGCGCTGCCAGGGCATCGCCGAGTGCGGCGGGTTGTGGCGGCCAGTTCGCTTCGCGCCACCGCGATACAAGGGCGAGCTATTCTGCGGCACCAACTACCGGATGTCCGAGATGGAGGCGGCGGTGGATGTGGTCCAGCTCAAGCGAATGCCCCAGACCGTCAAGCGGTTCCACAACGTGAAGATGCGCGTACTGAAAGGACTCAAGACGTACCGCGAGATCATGCCGCAGAAGCTGAACGATCCCGACGGCGAGGTTGGCTACTCGCTGCGCTTCTTCCCCGAGACCTTCGAACTCGGCGCGAAGATCGTCGAGGCGCTCAATGCCGAGGGCATCGGCTGCGGCATGAGAGGCAAGGACGCGCCGCCGGACTGGCACGTCTACCACCACATGTTCCCCATCACCACGCTCAAGGGCCCGACCGAGGAGGATTGCCCGTACCAGTGCCCGATCTACCTCGAGGCCGGCGGGAAGGCCGAGTACGCGCGGGGCGACTGCCCGGTCGCGGATGACCTCTTCGACCGCGTGATCTCCATCGGGCTGAACCAGTGGTACACGGCCCGGGACTGCCGCAACATCGCCCGGGGCGTCAACAAGGTCCTCTCCGCCTACTGCACCGAGGACCCGAAGGCAAGGGCGTGGGTCTGACGGGATTGATGATGGCAGGCACCCCAGGTCAAAGGGTGCCCAAAGGTAAGGGGAGGGAACCGTTCGCCCGGCACGACTGCTCGGCGTCTGGTTGCCGTCTGCTGTCGGTACGTCGAGGCTCTCCCGATCTTCTGTCCCGCTCGTGGGGACGGAGGCAGGTAGCTCCGCTTAGCGTCGTTCGATCCTCACCTGCGCCAGGCCCCTGCCCCGCGCGCCATTCGCGCCGGCTGCGCTGACCTCGAGCAGGTACACCCCCCTCGGCACCGGCAGCCCGCTGTCGTCCTGCGCATTCCAGACTAAAGCGCGGGTGCCGGCCTGGAGGGCCTTGGCCCGGCATATGGTTCTGACCGGGCGTCCGGCGAGGTTGAGGACTCTGGCGGTCACCTCGGCCTCAGCGCTGAGGTCGAAGGTGAGCTGGGCGCCGGCGGTCGTCGGTGCTGCGGTGAGCGAGGTGATGGCCGGCGTGCCCTGGCTGGACTCGGTCACCCGCAGTCCACTCGTCCACCGGGTCGGCGCTCCCCGCGCCGCACCTGTGGCGTCCGCAAAGCGGAATCGGTACTCGTACCGCCCGCGTCTGTTGATCATGATAGACGTGCGGTAGATGCGCCCTTGCCAGCACGGCGTGCTGGCCGCTGCCGCCATGCCCTTGGTGAAGACGATCTTGCCGTTCTGCCGGAGCTGCACCTGCGCCATGGTCGGGGCATCGCCGGCCGCGTCCCAGTACTCGACCTTGAAGTAGAACCGGGCTCCGCGCGGGCCGACGTTCGGCTGGACGCCGTCGTTCGTGTAGCCCGTCGCACGGGTCCAGCGGAGCCGTGGCGGGGCGATGATCCGCGGGTAGCGACGCCACTTCGTGGGCGGGCCCGCGACCTCGTGCCCATCCGGCGTTAGCGCCTTGAACCTGATCCGGTAGGCGCCTTCAGGGAGCGTCGCGGATCCCCAGCAGGCGAACTCGTCGGGGATGGCCAGGTGGTTCACATGCATGGCGACCTTCCCATAGTGTTCCCACAGATGCTCCCGATCATAGCGCTCCACGTGGCACACGACGCGCTTCGGCTCATAGTCGTTGGGGCACTTATAGGTCACCCGGAACGTGAAGTTCTCTCCTGGCGCCGCAAACGTGGGCTTCACTCCATTGGGGTGGTAGGGGTCGTACTTGAGGCGGGGCGGGTCCCCTGTTATCTTGAGAGTGACCGGCACATCCAGCACCCTCCTGACCCCGCAGTTGGGTGGCCCAACCAATCGGATCGTCCCTCGATAGG
>CBFDAZ010000489.1:0-4908 GCA_965602825.1 uncultured bacterium | reverse complement strand
CTTCTGCCCGGTCTCCCTCGCGGACCTCTGTTCGTCACGGTCTGCCATTGGCCTCTCCTCTTCCGGGTAGCCCCGGCCGCACGCTCCGTCAGGGCTCTCACGGGCCAGACACCCGCGACACGCCAGGCACCCTCATGCTAGCCCGCATCGCTTCGCGGATAGTGACCACTACGGATCGGGCAGCGATCCCGCCTCCGCGTAGACCTTGAAGGCGATGTCAAGCGAGCGCTCCGGCCCAATGCCGCCGTTGGGGTAATTGTCGCCGGAGTTCAGGACCCACGAGTGATCGCCCGTCAGGCCTTCGACCAGCTTCGTCTCTCCCCCGCCTGTGTAGTCGCGGTTGTAGACGGTCAGCACGTACTGCTCCCCCGGCTCGACACTCACCGGCGGGTCGAAGTGGAAGGCATTCCAGCCGTCCATCTTCACCTGTGATGGGGAGAGCGGGTTCGAGCGGCCCAGGAACTCCGTCCACCAGGTGGCTTCGCCCGGCTTCCGAACCGCGACGTAGAGCCCGTGCGTGTGCTCCAGTCGGGTGCTATGACGGCTCACCCGCACCGCCACCATCGCGACCTGCGGCTCGGTGGGAATGAACGATTGCATGACGCCATAGGTCAGCACGATGTGGCCCTGGTCGCCGACGAGGTTCTCCGGTGGGAGCGACGGGTTGGGCTCGCGGACGGCCGCCGCGCCACGCGGCAAGTCCGTTGGGCCGACGTAGTCGCGCGCCCAGCGCGTGGCGGCGATATGGGTGACCCACTCGGGGTCCTTCGTGAAGTAGTACACGGTCAGTAGGCTGCCATCGGCGAGTTCGGCCGACATCGGGTAGCCCAGGTCCCCCGCGCTGCCCTTGCCCAGCGCGTTCCCATCGCCGGCGCCGTCGGTTCGCAGGATGACCTCGTGCTCTGTATCCCACGATCGCCCGCCATCGTGACTGAGACACGCGCGTACGCCGTATGGTGGCCGACGGTAGCCGTAGGTGCACAGGATGTCGCCGTTCTTCAGCAGGCGCAGGTCCGCCGGGTAGCCCCACATCTCCGTCTTCTCGGGTTCGCTCCAGGTCGCGCCGCCGTCGGACGAGCGGCAGAGGTACAGGAAGCCATCGTATTCACGGCCGCCCCCTCGGAGCGCCGCGAGCACTGTGCCCTCGGGCGTCTGAAGCAGAGCGGCCTCGTTGAACGCCAGGTCGCCGCGGGGCGCGGCAATGTCGATGAGGTCCCACGTCTCCCCGCGATCCGACGTGCGGAGCACCCACGCGGTGCTGCCCTTGGCGTCAGGCGAGCGTGACCCGTAAACGGGGTGCAGGACCGTATCGTCGCGAAGCACAAGGCCCCCGTGCAGGCCGCACCACGAGGCGATGTGGGGGATGTCGATCGGCTTTGACTGCCAGCTCTCGCCGCCATCCGTTGACACGGCGAACGACGGCTTGCGGGGAATGACGACGGTGCCGTCCCGGATCTCCACCACCACGGACCCCTGCTCCTCCAGCTCCGCCCGTTCGCTCGACGGATGCTCCTCTCTGCCCCCGGCCGAGATGCGCATCAACGTACCATCGCTCAGGCGCAGCGCCCAGGCCTCCGGCGGGCGCTCGGCGGCCTCCTGCCACGTCCGGCCGCCATCGGTTGACCTGAAGGTCTTCCCGCCGCCCTTGCCGTCCCAGTGGGAGGCCCGCACTCTCGTAGAGAACGAGACCCACGCCGTGCCATCGTCAGCCAGCCAGAGGTTCGGGAAACAGGAGTAGTAGCCGGGGTCGCTGAAGACGACGACGTCGTCTTTCTGGGGCGCGGCGAGCAACGGCAGGAGCAAGGCAAGCACCGTGCGCACCTCCGGTTCGTGGCGCGTCGCCTCCGTGACATGCCTTGATCGACCCTCTGAATCCTCCTTCACGGCCCCCCAGAGGGTGGGACGCGGCGGCTCCACGCTTGGCGGACGGTGAACGCTGCCGCCCAGCAGCAGGAGTCCGAGGACCAGGAGTGAATGTTAGGTACAGTAGCATCCACAACCGCCGAGGAGGAGCTGCCCGGTGAGAAACGTAGGATTGGTTGCCCTATTGCTAGCTCTGCTGTTGGTGTTGGTGGGATGTCCGACGACGAAGCCGTCGGGCACGAGCGACCAAGGGACAATACCCGCAGTCACCGACACGACCGAACCAACGGGTGAGCCCGAGACCGCAGAGACCACCGAGGAACCGGAAGCGCCGGCCGCGACAGAGACGCATCCGACCGCGGAGGTGGCGGTGCTCAAGGTCGGGGACCAGTTTGACGAGGCCAAGGACGAGATCACGAACCAGACCAAGACCTTCACGCCCGACACGCCGGTCATCTACATCTCGGCCGGCATCACGGGCCTGACCAAGGGCGAGATGGTCAAGGGGACACTGATGGCGGTCGATGTCACCGCCAAAGACGGCACGGAGATCACCGGTGTCGAGGTGGCCACCACCGAGCTTGAGGCGCCGGGCGAAGAGTCCACCATGGACTTCAAGTTCAGTGCGCCGACCGACGGCTGGCCGCCCGGCTCCTACCAGGTGGAGATCGAGGGGAGCGAGAAGCTGATCGAGACGATCGAGCTCACCGTCGAAGAGGCGAGTTCCTGAGCGCTGACAGACATCGCGGCCTGAGTTGAGCTGACCACGGGGCCGGCCACTGCGCACTGGCCAGCCCCGTTCAGTTCTGACATTCCGGGCAGTAGAACGTAGACCGCTGCTGCTGCACGCAGCGCACGATCGTGCCCTCGCACTCCCGCCGCCGGCACCCCTCGCCCTCCCGGCCGTAGACCCGGAGCCGCCTGGCGTACCGTCCGCGCTCCCCGAGGGTCGTGCGGTAGTCGCTGAAGGTCGTCCCGCGTTGGTCGATGGCCGCCCGGAGAATCCGGCGAACAGCGCGGCGCAATCGCCGGGTCTCGTCGCTCGATAGGTCGTTCGCCGGCCTGCGCGGATCGACGCGAGCGGCGTGGAGAATCTCGCTGGCGTAGATGTTGCCGATCCCCGCGACGACCGATTGGTCCAGCAGCAGGCACTTGATCGGCGTGCGGCGACGCTGTAGCGCCGCCACGAGCCCGTCGATACCTGCCTTCGCCATGGCATCGGGGCCCATGTTGGCCAGGGCCTTGCTGGCTCGCACATTCGGTGTCGGCTGGAACTCCAGCTTCCCGAGCGCCCGGCAGTCGCCGTAGGCGAGTATAGAGCCATCGGACATCTCGAACAGGACGCGGGCGTACGGGCACGCATCTCCCCCATCGTTTGCCTCGTGAACGCGCATCTGCCCCGTCATCCGCAGGTGGACGAGCAAGCTCCGGCCGCCGCTGAAGTCCAGGATCAGCACCTTCCCGTGACGGCGACATTGCACGAATTCGCTGCCGCGGAGCTGCCTCTGCAGACGCCTTGCAGCTCCGACGACCACCGAAGGCCGGAGAACCCGGACGCGTCTCAGGCATTTCCCCGCCAGGCAGGCACACAGGTCGCGGCGGATCGTCTCGACTTCGGGGAGTTCGGGCATAGGGATGCTGGGTTACTTGCGGAAGCCTCGGATGCGGCGGCGCAGTCTCTTCTCCACGTTCGCGGGCATCCGTTTGACCGGCGGCCGCGGGAGATCGGCCAGCGGCTCGTCCGCCGGCTCCGCGGGGCCAAGCGCTACCTGGGCTGCCTTCAGACGCCGCTCGACTTTCTCGGGATCAACCGGTTTCGGAACGTAGGGCTCCTTCCCCAGCAGGTCGTGCAGAATGCACAGCGCGGCCTCCTTGTCGGGAATCTTGCCGCGGGTGTCCGTGTCGGTGTCGGTCGGCCCGAACACGGGCACCGGCGATCCCACACAGGACGGGCAGCCGTCCTCACACTCGCACTCCTCTACCAGGAACAGGGCTGACTCCAGAAGCGACTCCACCAGGCCGTGCGCCTTCTGGGCGAAGCCCAACCCGCCCGGGTAGCGGTCGTAGAGGAAGATCGCGGGGCTGCCGGTACTGGCCGAGTCCACGGCCGAGCCCACATCCGCCCGGTCGCACATCACCCACAGCGGAAGCACGCCGATGGCCGCGTTCGCTACCCCCAGCAGCCCGTCCTCGGGGACGCGGTTGTGCTGCCGAACGCGCTCGAGCACCTGGCGCGGCGGGATGATCCAGAAGGCCTCCGTGTTGAGCGGGAGGGGCGGCAAGTCGAGGTTGCCGAAGCCAACGCTGTCGCGGGAGAAGAACTTGATCTTGCGGAACATGTAGACCGTTGTGGTCACCACGACCGGGCCAAAGCACGCCTTGCTGACACGCCACTTGTCCTCGAGCTCAGTCTCCTCGACTTGGATGTCCGTCCGGTCGATCGCCTGGGTGTAGTAGTCATACTCGCCCTTCCGGACGTAGGCCAGTTTCTCGGTCAGGTTCAGGTCATCGACGAAATACGTGTCGCCCTGGTGCATGTAGATGGCCTGGGGATGGACCTGGGTGAAGGCGCTCAACTCATCCAGCTCGCCGATGACCTTGGGCTCCTCGCCCGTCATGTCCTGGATCAGGTAGTTGCTCTCGTCGATGTTGCGCAGGTTCACGTCCCGCGCGGGATAGGCATCGCCCTTCCAGTACCAGCGTCCGCCCTGCTCGTAGACCTGCTTGTCCTCTTCGAGCAGCTCCATGACCGCCGCCGAGTACTCCCCGAAGGCTTCGCAGTCCGTGCCGGCAACGGGGAGCTCGGAGCAAGCACACCGCAGGTGGCCCGCCAGGATGTAGGGGTTCTGGGTATCGATGACCGCGGACTCGGGCGACTGATCGAAGAAGTACTCCGTGTGCTGCATCATGTACTGATCGATCGGGTTGTTCTGGCCGATCAGGAAGACGAGCGCCTCGTCAGAGCCTCGGCCCGCCCGGCCCGCCTGCTGCCAGGTGCTCGCGACACTGCCGGGATAGCCGACGAGGATCGCCGCATCGAGGCTG
>CBFDAZ010000488.1:0-4923 GCA_965602825.1 uncultured bacterium | reverse complement strand
GCGCAGTCATCCATGCCGTTGACGAAATCGTATGCCAGGGCGATGACGATGACCGCTATGAGAAGGGCAAGCTCCAAGTGCGGCCTCCGAGAACAGGGATGGCTCCACGGCCGACAACAAGCCAGACTGCTTCGAGCAACCCAAACGCCTTCCGCCGGGACGCGTCCCGGTCATGGCAGTTCCAGTTCCGGGCCGGAATCCCTTCGACACCAACCACAGCACGCTCACATCGGATGCAGACGCCGGCCTCCACACCCACAAGGAGCCACAACGACGCGCAGGGAAAGCTGCCGACCGTACCGTTGAGACGCCGGTGGTACATGCGGAGTGTTCATGGCCCCAGAAGACCGGGAACCTCTGTTGCCCAAGACCGGCCTGGTCGCCCTGCTGTTCGCCGCCGCAGTCGCAGCAGGCGGTGCATTCTCCGCCCTCGTGAGATATGACCTCGTCGGGTTCGGCCACCTCCCCCGGGCCGCCGTCTACGCGGTCTTCTTGCTGCTCGCGATTAATGCCGTCACGCTGAAGACCGTCCGGCGACGCCTCTTCTCTACCGCGCAGCTCTGCTTCGTCTACATTGCCGTTCTGGTCATGGCCGGCTTCCCGGGGCAGCAGCTTGTCACGTACCTGTACCTCGGCTTCATCTCATCCCAGCACTACGCGACGCCCGAAAACAAGTACGAGCAGACTTTCTTCGATCACATCCAGCCCTGGATGGTGCCCTCGAAGGACCCGGACAGCCCGGCCGTTGATTGGGCCTTCAAAGGCCTCCCGCCCGGGGCACAGATCCCCTGGCGGCCGTGGGTCAGCCCGCTGCTGCTCTGGACACCCTATATCCTCGCTCTGCTCATGCTCCAGGCCTGTCTGGCTGCCGCCTTCCGCCGCCGGTGGGCGGACGACGAACACATGCTCTTCCCGCTAGCCCGCGTGCCCGTCGAAATGGTGACCTACGCGGGCAGGAACGAGTTCGTCCCCACCGTCTTCCGCCGTCCCCTCTTCTGGGTCGCCTTCATGGTGCCGGTGTATTTCTACACCAAGAACGCACTTCACCACTACTTCCCCGCCATCCCCGAGACCGATCTGACGCCTACCATTGAGGTGGTCTTCACCACCCGGCCGTGGACTGAGCTCAACTACCTTCCGCACCACTACTACTTCGAGATGATGGGTGTCACCTACCTCATTGCGGACGACATGGGCGGCAGCCTGTGGTTCTTCTGGCTCGCCCGACGGCTGGCCAGAGTCGCCCGGAACGCGATGGGCATCACCGAACAGCAGGAGTTCTTCACTCATCAGGGTGTGGGCGCCTACCTCCTGATCGCCGGTGCCTACGTGTGGGCCGCCCGACACCGGCTGCGGGAGATCGCGCGCAAAGCTCTCGCCAACGACCCCAAGGTCGATGACGCCGCGGAACCCATCCCTTACCGTCTGTTGTTCTTCGGCTTCTTCGGGTCGCTCCTGGTCATCCTCATCTGGGGCAAGGCCGCGGGCGCCGACCTGTGGGTGACGGCGCTCATGATGGTGCTGTATGTGGCCTCCATCCTGGTTCTGTCCCGGCTGGTCGCCGAGTCCGGCGTCTTCGCCGTCTGGACGCCCATCTCCCCCCCGCACGATGTCATCGTGCGCACGTGAGGCTCACGAACACTGGGGCCGCAGAACATCACGGCGATGGGCTATATGGGGTGGAAGATCCAGGACACGGCCTCCTGCACCATGGCCAACATCTTCCAGGGCTATAAGATGGCCGACCTCACACGACTCCAGCCTCGCACGGTCTTCTGGCTGATGGCAGGGTCTCTCATCGTGTCGCTCATTGCCTCCCACCCATCGGCCATCTACGCCATCTACAGCCACAGCGTCCCCGGGCTGGGTTGGTGGCCCAAGAACGCAGGTGCGAGCCTGCCCCAGGGGATCAACCAGTTGATCGCCGCGCCGCGGGAGTACACCTCGTACAACTACTGGCACATGGGCTTGGGCGCGGGTATCGTGCTGGTCATCCATCTGCTGCGACAGCGGTTCCTCTGGTGGCCGTTCCATCCGCTCGGGTACGCAGCCATCATGGGCCCCCAGTTCATGGGGGATCGATACGGGTTCTCGATCTTACTCGGCTGGGTCGTCAAGAAGGCGGTCAAGCACTGGGGCGGCCACAAGGCCTACCAGGCCTTCCGTCCTGTCGCTATCGGACTGATCGTGGGGAATGCCGTTGTCCTGCTGACCTGGACCATCATTCACTACTTCCACCCCATCTCCAGCGTGCTCATCATCGAGTGACCGTGGGCCTTTCGCGCGCCCCACCGGGCCAAGGGCTTCGCAAGCGCTGCGGCGAAACGCACCGCAGCGCAATCCCTTTTGGGGAGATGAAGGACTATGACTCTCGCTGAAATCCCGCTGTCCCAATTGATGACTCGAGCGGCGGAGCGCCACATCCTCGTCCCGGCATTCAACGTTGCCCACCTGCCGATGGTCGCACCCATCTGCAGCACATTGGCGGAGCTACGCACCTTCGGCCTGGTCGAGGTCTCTCGCATCGATGTCGTGAAGTTCGGCGCGGGCAGCGTGTCGGCCGTGGCCGAGGAGTACCAAGAACGAGCGGATCGACGCTTCACCCGCCTCCACCTCGACCACACTCCGGTCATCGACGAAGACGGCAACCGGGTGGACTGGGAGCCGATCGTCGTGGAGGCCCTGGAGGCCGGTTACGATTCGGTGATGATCGACGGTTCACGCCTCCCACTCGACGAGAACATCGCCGCCACCCGGCGCGCCGTGGAGATGGCTCAGGCGCAGGACGTGCCCGTCGAGGCCGAACTGGGGGCCGTGCTCGGGCACGAGACCGGCCCACTACCCCCCTACGAGGAGCTTTTCGAGTCTGGGCAGGGCTTCACCGACCCCGACCAGGCTCAGCGCTTCGTTACCGAGACGGGCTGTGACTGGCTTTCGGTTGCCGTCGGGAACATCCACGGCGCCGTCTCCGAGGCGGCACGCGACGAGAAGAAGGTCGAGGCCAAACTGGACATCGACCACCTGAAGCGCCTGCGCGAAGCGACCGGGGTACCGCTCGTGCTCCACGGTGGCTCGGGGGTACGTCCAGAGTACCTGCGCGCTGCCGTGCAGGAAGGGATTGCCAAGATCAACGTAGGTACCGAGATCCGCCAGGCCCACGGGCGCGGACTCATGGCGTCCGCCAACGTGTTAGAGGCTCAGGAGGCCGTCTCGGTCTCCATCCGACAGCTTATCACCGACGTCTATCAGGTAGCCGGCTCCGCAGACCGCCTGAGTGACTGACCGGTCTCGACGCCCGCACACCGGGGGCCCAGGATGCTCGTGGTGCTCGCTCTCGCCTTTCTGCCGTGGCTGTAGCCTGCCGCCGAGCACGGCAGCGTGCCGGCCGACCAGTACGAGGAGCCGGAGGCATGCAAACTCTGTCACAAGGAGATCTACGCCCAGTGGCACGGGACCATGCACTCCCACGCGACCGATGACCCCTTCTACGCAGGCTCGTTCCGGCTTGCCAGCCGTGAGACCGAGGGACTGGTGGACTCGTTCTGTTCGGCCTGCCACACCCCGGCCGGCTTCCTTGCCGGCGAGATCCCGCCCGCCGACCACTCGAAGCTGAGCGACGTGTCCGCCAACGGCGTGTTCTGTGACTTCTGCCATACGCTGACCGGCCACGAGGCGCCGGTCAACGCCGAGTACCTCGTTGCCCCCGGGGACGTCAAGCGCGGTCCGTTCGGCGATGGCGATGCGATGGCTCACGAAGTGGCGTTCTCCGAGTTCCACACCAACCCGGAGTTCTGCGCCACCTGCCACGATGTCGATCACCCGGTGAACGGCCTGCACCTGGAAACCACCTACCGGGAGTGGGCTGCCGGGCCCTACAACACCGGGGACCCCGAGACCCGGACGATCTGCCAGGACTGCCATATGACCCCAGGCCCCGGCGTCACGAAGCCCAATCCGGGCAAGGCCTCAGAGATCGCTAACGAACGCCCCCACATCTTCACCCACAGTGCCGTCGGCGGCGGGGCCGTCGCCGCGCTGCTGGGCGAAGTAGAGACGATGCGCCTGGCGACGGAGCGCCTGCAGGCGGCGGCCGAACTGAGCCTCGACCTGCCGGCGACCGTCCGCGCCGGCGAGCCGGCCGAGATCCGCGTCAACGTCACCAACGTCGGCTGCGGCCACTCCATACCGACCGGAGTCGCCGAGCTCCGCGAGGTGTGGCTGGAGCTGATCGTGGAAGACGCTGCGCGCAAAGCGGTATTCTCGAGCGGGCAGTTCGGAGAGACCGGCGAGATTGCAGAGGGCGCAGTAAAGTACGGTGTCGTCGTCGCCGATGCTGACGGCAACCCGACCCCGAAATTCTGGCTCGCCGCGTCCAAGCTATCAGACCACCGCATTCCGCCCCAGGAGACGGTGACCGAGACCTACACGGTGCCGGTACCAGCGGATGCTACCGGTCCGCTCAAGGTGCGAGCGCGCCTCCGCTACCGCGCCGCCTCACCAGAGCTGTTGAGGGAGACAATGGGGCCGGACGCCGAGGTGGACCTACCCGTAGTCGACATGGCCACTGCCGAGAGCGAACTCGGACTTGCTGGGTAGAGCGGCGGACGTGCTCTCGGCTAGCCCGACTTGGCGAGGTGGTTCCGGACGGTGTTGACCACACCCGCAACCTGATCGATCACCGTCGACCGGTCGCCGAGCGCCACCTCATCGCCGGCATGGTCGTACCTGAGTTCGACAGCAAATGCGGACAGCTCGCCGAGCTTCCGCAGTTCCGCTACCTCCACGCCGTGACGCTCCAAGAGATCAATCAGTAGGTCCAGATCATGAACCTTCGGGAATCTGACTCCGAGCAGACTGAGCCACCCCTTCAGAGCCTTCTCCACAGCCTGCTGCGCGTGGAAGCCGAATATCTCATCCGCGAAC
>CBFDAZ010000487.1:0-4927 GCA_965602825.1 uncultured bacterium | reverse complement strand
GAAGCCGATCTCTCCCAGAAGGGCATCGCCAACGAACACTCGAGCTTCCAGCGTATGCTTGGCTGTGTCGGCGAAGTGCAGGGGGCCACGTGGAACGACGCGGGACAGCAGCGGGCAAACTGTGCGCCAGAGCAGGGCACGAGGACGCGGTCCCAGCCGAGCGCAGTCAAGGGGCAGAAAGCCTACCGTTCAGGGCTTCTCGACGGCGTCAGATAAGCTCCGGGACCTTGCGAGCTCCTCTGGACATCGAGGGCAGCAAGGTCTACTCCATGGCCAGAAAGAAGGCCAGAGGGGTCGTGCACGAGGTCTCCGCATGAGTCGCTTGATTACTGCTGCCTCGGACTATATGGGTGCCCAGCCCGACGCCGTCTGCCAGGGAGGCCACCATGCGTACAAGATCACCAGTCAGCGTGTTCCTGACACTGCTCGCATCACCGTTCTGCCTTGCTGCGCTGACGGCGCAGGTGCAGGCTGTTGACCGGGTTGACATCCAAGCGGCCCGGCAGAATGGCGAGCAGGCCGCGGAGCTGTTCGGCCGCTGCCATCACTTCGTCGAGGGCTGGCTGGCCCATCGCGACCCTGACTCGGGGCTCATCCCGCAGAACCTGAAGAGCCCGATCTGGACGCCCGAGAACTCAGCCGCCGACAACTACCCGTTCATGGTGCTGACGGCCCACGTCACCGATCCTGAGCTGCTCGACGGCCCTCTCACCGACATCCTCCATACCGAGGTCCGCCTGACGACGCGCGTCGGCAGCCTGCCCGATGCCTTCAGCTTCGAGACGCAGGGCTTCGCCCGCCGGGAGATCGACCGGACGCGGCTGATCTTCGGCGCTTCCGAGTACTGCAAGGATGGTCTCCTGCCGGTCACCGAGCTGATGGGTCGTAGCGAGTGGTTCAGCCGGCTGCGCAACATCGCAGCGGACATCTGCGACCACGCCCCGGTCGAGACCCAGTTCGGCCGGATCCCCGCGGTAAGTGCCGAGGTCAACGGCGAGATGATGCAGGTCGTCTCGCGCCTGTATCCGGCCACCGGCGACCCGCGCTTCCTGCGGATGGCGCTGACGCTGGGGGATGCGTACTTCCTGGAGGTGCTGCCGAACAACGGGTTCCTGCCCTGCCATTCGTGGGACTTCGCAGCCCACCGAGTGACGAACCCGACGCTGAGACTGATCGATCATGGGTCTGAGATCGTGGGTGGCCTGAGCGAGGCCTACGCGCTGGCCTGCCGGTATGCGCCGGAGAAAGCGGAGCAGTACGAGCCGGCCATGCGACAGATGATGGACGCCCTGCTCGACCGGTGCACACGGGAAGATGGTCTCTGGTACGGCTCGTACGACACCAAGACGGGCGAGGGCTCTGGTGGCCCGCCGGACACATGGGGGTATCTCTTCAACGCGGTCTACACGTACTACATGCTGAGCGGCGAGGAGCGCTACCGGGCGGCGGTTGAGCGGGGCATGAAGGCTATCTGCAGCCACGAGAAATGGGGCGGAGCGGACGCCTACGCCGACAGCATTGAGAGCGCGGTTGTGCTGCTTAACCGCATCGATGTCCCGGAGACGTGGGAGTGGGTGGACCGGATGACGGCGGCGATGTCCGCCATCCAGAAGGAAGACGGCGTGATCGAAGGATGGCACGGCGACGGCAACGTCGCCCGGACGTGGCTGATGGTCGCACTTGCCAGGACCGGCGGCTTGAGGCCCGTCCCGTGGAGGCCGGATGTGCGCGTTGGCGCCGCGCGTTCCGAGGGGAAGCTGCTGCTGTCGCTCTGTGCCAACGAAGCGTGGAACGGCCGGCTCTGCTTCGACCACCCGCGCCATCGCGATCACTTCGGCGTCCTCCCCAACTACCCGCGCTTGAACGAATACCCCGAGTGGTTCCCCGTGGATGACGGGCACCTGTATTCGGTGCAGGCCATCGATGGGTCCGGCAGCCCAGGCGCCGACTCGCCGGCCGTCCACGACGGTGGCGACTTGCGTCGAGGCTTGCCGGTGGAGGTGGAAGATGGCGGGGAGTGGTTGGCGGCAGTCGAGCACCTCGGCGGTCCGCCCCACGGCATCGCGCAGCTTGAGTTCAGCGGCCCGGCCTGGGCGGCCGGAGAAGGCAAGGCGGAGGTGATGCTGATCGTGAAGAACACGAGCGCTGCGGCAGCCAGCGTGGACCTGTCCTGCGACTGGGGGGCGATCGCTCCGGAGCAGTTGACGCTTCCGGCCCGTGGCGCGGCGGCAGTCGCGCTCCGCGGCGATGTCACCGAGGAGACAGAGGCCGTAGTGACCGCCCGTTCGGGCCCACGCGCTCCCGCCGTCAGCCACCGCATCTACCTGGTCGCTGATGCCAACCTGGTGGACTATCGCGACCTCTCCGGCTCGAACACCTATCAGGGAGAGGACTACTGGTGGCTGAACGAGGGCGACCTCGACCTGCGGCTGAAGGCAGAACCCGGTAGAGCCCACGTCATTTCGTTCTACTGGGGCTGCAAGAACGATACCCGTATCGCGAAGATGAAGCTGGGCGATGCGGAGCAGACCTTGACCCAGAGCGGCTACGATGGGTTCAAGTGGCACGAGCTCGATGTACCGGCGAGCCGAGTGCCCGGCAGCTCGCTCGCCATCAAGCTCACGAAGCCCACCGAGGGCAAAGCCGCGTTCCTGGGGCGGTTGAAGGTGAGAGCGAAGTAGACGTCGCCGTCATTCTGTCTTCCGCCGTCGCCGTTATTCTGTGTTCTGAGTTCTGTGTGCCGCCGTTGCCGCTCAGTACGTCCCCCACCCCAGCGCCCTGAAGATCTTGGTGTACCACGCCTTGCTCTCCTCGCTGCCCAGGTCTTTCGACCAATCCTCCAGCCACGACTGGGTCCAGGGGTTGTCGGTACTGCATGCCATCGAGACGACGGCAACGAACAGGAAGAGCACCGCCAGGGCCTTGATCCACCGCGATCTCCCATAGGTGTCGACTTTGAGGCCGCCGACCGCGATCCAGAGCGGCACCGGCCAGATCAGGTAGCGGAAGCCGTGACACATCCCGCCGTAGTTGTTCGTCTTCAGCGTGTTCAGCACGATGGTCGCCAGCGACACCGACAGCACGAACCAGGCCAGGGCGGTGCTCTCCGCATCCCGCATCCGCAGCGCCACCACGAAGCAGGCCACGGCCAGGACCGCGATGGGAGCGAAGGCCGTGGAAGGCTCGGCTTTGAGCAGGTACAGAACGACTCCCGCGGCGAGCGCGAGGAGCATCGACCACGAGACGATCTTCGTCTCAGTCTTCTGCGACCTCAGCGCCATCGTGAAGCTGATGACGGACAGGATGAAGACGGGCGTCAGGATGAAGAACCCGTGGTGGCCGAGGAGGAGGTTGAAGAGGTAGATGTGCTTGGGCTCGTCGAGGGCATCGATGCCCCTGGGGTCGGTCCAGTAGCTTCCCTCGTACTGATACAGCTCCGTATGCTTGTAGAGGTAGTAGGGCACAAAGCCCCCGGTTGATAGGTACGTGGTGAGCAGGAAGCCGGCTACCGGCAGTATCGCCGCGGGCACAAAGAAGAGCAACGTGCCCTTGGGTCGGCGGATGACGAGCCAGATGAACAGGGCGAGACAGAAGATGGCCGCGGGAAGCTGGTTGCAGGCGGTGAAGGCCGTGAAGAAGCCGGCCACAGCGAAGTGGAACCAGCGCGGGTCATCCGTGAAGAGGATACGAATGCCGAAGTAGAACGCAACCAGCGCACTGATGGCGCCGACGGAATGATCGTTGAACGTGACCGAGTAGCCGGTCACGTATGTGCCGAAGGCAGCGGCGATCAGCCAGTAGACACGCCACCACGGGTCCTTTGTGTACCGCCCGATGAGCTGCCCCAGTAGGGCGACGTAGATGACCAGGGGGACGACGTTGATTGTGAACAGGATGATCCGGCAGACACGGTCGGTCTTGTCCTCGATCTTCCACTTGGTGGCTTTCTTGATGAGCCAGTACTCGCCGGCCGCCATCGTCGGCAAGAGCGGAAGCTTGCTGGAGTAGTCGTGGCCGTCGCGGTGGACCTTGTCGATGGTGCCCCAGGGGGGATCATCGATGACATACGTGCCCTTGTCGACCAGACTCCAGATGGTGTCCCAACGCGAGGCGTCGTTGGGGCACAGCACGGACCCCGTGCGAAGGAGGAGGCCGAGGATGACGGCGCCGGCCGCCACACCCACCAGCCACGTCATGGCCGTGTAGGTGCGGTCTTCGACGGCGCCCGGGCCTGGGTCTTGGGCTTCACTCACGAATGATCTGTCCTTGGTCTGGCCTACACGGGCGGCCTGACGTCTTCGCCCTCTCCCAAGTACCTCCGGGGCGCTTCCTCAGCGATGCTGTAGGGCGGCTCACTACGGATGTGGTATGCGATGAACAGCTCCGCCAGGAAGCCCATGGCGACCATCTGGCCCCCCAGGAGGGCGGCCATCACCGAGTAAGCCAGCAGCGGCCGCGTGCCGATCGGTCCCTGGTCGAGCAGCCACAGAATGGCCAGGTATACCAGGCCTACTCCGCCGACGAGCAGGAAGAGCAGGCCGATGCCCCCGAACAAGTGCAGCGGCCGGGTGCCGTACCCCGTCAGGAACTTCACGGTCAACAGGTCCAACAGCCCCCGGACGAAGCGCCGGGTCCCGTACTTGCTCCGGCCGGACGTCCGCGGACGGTGATTGACCTCCACCTCCGCCGCGCGGAACCCCTTGGCCTCAGCCAGGACAGGGATGAACCGGTGCAGCTCTCCATAGAGCGCGACCTCCTCCACCGCCGCCCGCCGGTAGCACTTGAGGCCGCAGTTGACGTCGTGGAGCTTGACGCCGGTCAGCCAACTGACAACCCGATTGAAGATCCGGCTGGGCCAGACTTTGTGCCAGGGATCGTGGCGCTTCCGTTTCCAGCCGCTGACCGTTCCGTAGCCCTCTTCGAGCTT
>CBFDAZ010000486.1:0-4928 GCA_965602825.1 uncultured bacterium | reverse complement strand
GACAAGAGCTACACGATGCTGCCCTGAGTCGGCGACAGAGCGGCGCGTGCGGCACCAGATGCAGGCCTGATCAGCTCGCGGTCATGTGTTGACCCTCGCCTGTGCTCGGCGAGAGGTCCTGGTAATCCTCGATGTACGCCCGCAGTCAGTAGAGCCCGCCCTGCCTCCAGTTCGCCCACGGTCTCCTTCGAACATCTGCGTGGCGCGGGCATCCTTGCCCGCGGCCGATCGGCATCTTCATCATTCCCGGGCACCGCGGTTAGCCTTTCGTAGGGCTGAGCGCGTTTCCTGGCGAACAGGTTCGCAGGTCTGTAGCGCGCCGCTGTCTCGCGGCCCTTAGGACCGAGGGGAACCTGCGCCATGCTGCGATGGATGCTGTGCCCGGTGGGCTTGCTCGCGTTGGGACTGGCACCTTGCCTGGCTCGAGCCCAGGTGCCCGAGCCCCGTCCGGTGCCGTCTGACGTTAAGGTCGGCTGCTACTACTTCCCGGGGCATTTCCACGCCGGCCGATGGGCGCCCATGAAGTCCTACGGCCACCCCAAGCCGCTGCTGGGCTACTACCGCGACGGGGCGCCCGGCGTGAGCGACTGGCACATCAAGTGGGCCGTCGAGCACGGCATCTCCTACTTTGTCTTCGACTGGTACTACGACCACCACACGGGGCGCGTGGGCGAGCACAACACGGCGCTCGACGAGGGCTTCCTCAAGGCCGAGCACCGTGACCTCATGGAGTTCGCCATCTTCTGGTGCAACGAGGAAGGCCGGCAGAACCCGCCCTACACTGAAGAGCAGATGCTGCTCCTGGCAGAGACGCTGGGGGAGCGCTACTTCAGCCAACCGAACTACCTGCGCATCGACGGACGCCCTGCGCTCTTCGTGTCTGTGCCGCGCCGTCTATGGGACAGCTTCGGTGATGGCTTCCCAGAGCTCCTGAGGCGCATGAGTCAGGCGGCGGGGCTGCCCGAGGGCCTCGGGATCTTCCTGGTCGGCAAGCAGTTCGACCAACTCGACCAGCTCGCGCGCATGGGCTTCTCCGCCTGCACCGCCTACAACTACGCGGGCGTGCGCGCTCACGACACGGCCTCGCCCCTGCGAGCGACATACGACGACATGGTCGAAGCCTACGAGATGAGGTGGAGGCAGGTCACCGAGGACGGCGCCCTGCCGTACATCGTCCCCCTGTCCCCCGGCTGGGATAGCCGGCCGTGGTATGGCCCGCATGCCCTCGTGCGGACCGATCCGACACCCGAGAAGTTCGCCGAGATGTGTCGACGAGCGAAGCCCTTTATTGACCGAGACCTGAACATGGTCATCGTCGAGTGCTGGAACGAGTTCGGCGAGGGATCGTTCATCGAGCCGACGGAGGAGTCGGGCTTCGGGGCTCTCGACGCGATCCGCGACGTCTTCGGTCAGCCCGGCGACTGGCCGGCGAACGCCTTTCCCACTGAGGCAGAGAAGGCAAGCTGGGTTTTCACCGAGATCCCGGACGATCCGGAGCATGTCCCTCCCGCCGAGCAGACCGGCAACCTTCTGCCCTGGGACGACATGGCGGAGGGTGGCGGGTGGATCACTTTCGACCAAGCCCCGTGCGAGTTCACCACCGAGAACCCGCACGCCGGCGACCGCTGCCTGGCCGTGACGCCCGCCGTGCAGGCGAAGTCGACGGGGCGCGTTCGGCTGGTCTTCGGGCGGCACTACAAGGTCTCCGCCTGGGTCCGCTGCGGCGAGGGGGCATCGGTTCGCGTCACCGCGGCTCTGTTCGGGGCTGACGGGAAGTGGCTGGGCTCGTACCACGACATCGGGGGCTCTCAGTCCACCGAGTGGACGAGGCTTACCGGGGTCATCTCCGCCCTCGATCCCGGCGTTGCCGCCATCGACGTGGAGTTCGTGGCCGCGGGCGGCGTATGCCACGCCGACGAGGTGGCCGTGACCGCTGCCGGGCCGGTTGCCGGCCTCAGCCCGGTCTTCGAAGACGACTGCTCATCACCCGAGGGCTGGGTATCGTACGAAGGCCGGGCGCCGCAGGTTGTCGAACAGGCTCTCTCCGTCCCGGCGGGCACGGGAGTGAAGACGCGGCAACTCCTTGCGGCCGGGCCGGACGTGATGTACGCCGTGGCTGCCTCGATCAAGTGCGACGAGAAGGCGACGCTCGAGGTCCGTACTGCAGAGATGGACGCCGACGGCCGGTGGCTCGGGACCTATGGGACCGTACGCCGCGGACGGGTGAGCTGGCAGGACTGGGTCGAGGTCACATGCACGGTCAGCTTTGGCCCTGAGAGCACAGCCGCACAGTGCACCATCGAGTTCGTCGCCCTCGGCGGCGACGCGCTCGTGAGGAACGTCCGGCTCATGCCCGGCAGGCGGCTCGAACGGCGGTGATCCGGTCTTTTCCGGCCGTCTTCTGTGTGTTCCGTGTATCCCGTGGTTCCCGAATCCTGCAAGCAGGATCACCGTGAGCGAGGATGAACCTATGGGGCGCGTCAGCAAGGTCGAGCGATCTTACACGACGGGAGTACTGAATGCCAGATTTCATCGTTCCGCTGAAGAACCCTCAACCCGACGCCGCCGCCTTCATCCGAGCCATGATGGGCGAGGAGCAGCCCGAGCGCCCGCCGCTGGTTGAGTACATCGTCGATCCCGTCGTGATGAAGCCCATCATCACCGACATGATCGGGCGCGAGTGGGCCGATCCGCTGCCTGGCGACCGGGCATCCCAGGCTGCCTACTGGGACAACTTCATCGCCCTCTGGTACTACATGGGCTACGACGCCGTGCGGCTGGAGATTGGCCTGCCGTTCCCTACTCACCAGGTTATCACCACCGATCCCTCGCCGGGCGTGGAACGCAACCGCGCATGGGTGGATCAGCACCACGGCACGATCGAGAGCTGGGAGGACTTCGAGACTTACCCCTGGCCCAGTGTTGAGCAGGCCGACCTCTTCCCGCTGGAGTACGTGAATGACCACCTGCCGGACGGCATGGGCCTGCTCTCCTCCCACGGCGGCGGCGTGTACGAGCACATCTCGGCCATCTTCTCCTACGAGGGCCTGTGTCTGGCTGTGTACGATGCACCCGATCTGGTGAAGGCCGTAACGGACCGTGTGGGGGAACTGATGGTGGACTATTACGAGTGGCTGCTGCAGCTCGACAACCTGATTGCGGTGTTCCCCGGCGATGACATGGGCTTTCGCACGGCCACGTTGTTGGCTCCCGATGACCTGCGGGCATACATCTTGCCCTGGCACAAGCGCTTCGCGAAGATGACGCACGAACGGGGCCTCCCCTACTTCCTTCACTCCTGTGGGAATGTCGAGGCCCTCATGGGAGACCTCATCGGAGACGTGGGGATCGACGGTAAGCACTCCTTCGAAGACGCCATCGTGCCGATCGCCGAGTTCCAGGCGAGGTACGGCGACCGGATCGCGGCACTGGGGGGCGTCGATGTTGACATTCTGGGGCGGCATGATCCGGAGACGGTCCGGAGTTACGTGCGGGGCATCATCGAGACGTGTGCCCCGCGGGGCCGCTTTGCCATTGGGTCAGGCAACTCCATTCCGAGCTACATCCCGGTGGAGAGCTACGTCACGATGATCGACGAGGCGCTGCGGTAGGGGGGGCCATAGAGGCCGTCGCGGAGTGTATGCGCAAAGCGGGTACGAGTCCCCGTTTTTCGAACAGGAGGCCGAGCAACGTGGGCGACAAAGAGAAGCAGTTCACGCGACGCGACTTCCTCAAGAGCGCGGCCGTCGGCAGCGCGGCGGCGGCCGGGCTGGCCGCGGGCGGCTCGTCGCTCTCCGCGCAAGACCAGCCCTCGCTCCCTCGCCGCAGACTCGGGGACACGAACCTGGAGGTCAGCGTCGTCGGCTACGGCGCCGAGTTCATCAGCGATCAGGGGTTCGCGGAGCACCTCATCGGCGAGGGCATCAACCACATCGACACCGCTGCCATGTACCTGGCCGGCAACTCCGAGCGCCGGCTGGCGCCGATCCTGGCGGCCCATGATGACGTCATCATCGGGACCAAGTTCCTGCGTACCATCCCCCCCGACGCGCCGAAGGAGGCGTTCCTGGAGGACTTCAACGGAAGCTGCGAGCGGATGGAGGTCGACGGCGTGGACATCCTCTATCTCCACGATCGGCGCACACCCGAGGCCGTGGAGTGCATTGGTGCCAAGCAAGCCGCTGACGAGCTGCGAGAGGCGGGCCGTGTCAAGTACTTCGGGATGAGCGTCCACCTGAACCAGCTGGCCTGCATCCAGAAGGCACGGGAACTCGAATGGTTTGACGTGCTGATGGTCGCCCACAGCTTCCTGTATCCTGAGCCCAACGAAGAGGCGATCAAGGCGGCCGCCGATGAGGGCCTCGGCATCATGCTCATCAAGATCTGCAAGGCCCTGTCGGGCGGCAAGGACTGGTACCCGCGGGCAACTGATGAACAGAAAGCTCTCCTCGGGGAGGCCAACCTGTTCCAGGCCTCGATCAAGTGGGCACTGCAGAAGGACTTCGTCAGCACGGTCGTGCTGTGTATGTCCAACTACGACGAGGCCGCGGAGGACCTCGCTGCCGGCCGGGAGGCGCTATCGGAGACCGAGGCGAGGGCGCTCGATGTGTACCGCGAGCTGGCCTGGTCCTCGGTCTGCCGGGGCTGCGGCTCCTGTGATGCTGCGTGCCCGAAGGGCATCGCGGTGAGCGACATCCTGCGGTACAAGGTCTACTGCGAAGGCTATGAGCAGCCGCGAGAGGCGGTGGCGATGTATCGGGCCCTGCCGGAACAGCAGACCTTCGCGGCGTGCAACGGATGCGGCGCCTGCGAAGCCGCCTGCCCTTACGGCCTGGCTATCGAGCGCGAGCTCGCAGGAGCACACCGGCTGCTGGCCTAGCCCGGTCTATTCACGACGAACGATCGACATAGGTAGGCCCTCGCGGGCT
>CBFDAZ010000485.1:0-4934 GCA_965602825.1 uncultured bacterium | reverse complement strand
CTTTTGAAAAAGAGCCGGTTTCCCGCACCCTTCCGGCAGAAAACTCTGTTTCAGTGTGGGTGCTTGCCGTGAAGCACACTGTGCTGCTGATAGCCCGACCTCGGGACTACGGATGCAGGTCGGGAACGGCCTCCCCGCTGCTGTGGGGGACTCGGACCACACTGCATCGTGGATGATGCGGGCTCGATCGGCAATCGGCGACTCCCGATCGCCCCAAGTAGGTGTGACTGCTGGGGATTGGCTGTCGAGGCCCGTCAGATGACCTCGAAGTGGTGGTAGCGGTCCATGCGGAATCCCTGCAGGCTCTTGAGTCCGAGCTTCCTTGGATCCCGGAAGCGAGGAGGGGCGGGTTCGGCGATTGTGCCTTCGCGCTCATAGCCGATGTCGCCGATCCTGGACACGATCCTCCGCGCATCCCATACCACGTAGCCGTCGGCGCCCTCGTCGAGGAAGCGACGCATCTCCGCGCGCCATCCCGCATAGTCGGCCTGGAACTGGTCCCACGGGTAGAGCAGCGGCATCAGCCGGATCCGCTCCCGCCCCTCCAGGTGGTTGAAGTACCCGAAGTCCAGGTTCCCGGGGTCGTCCAGGTGAACGTCGCGATCGCTGAAGACCTGTCCGGTCGGGAACAGGTCGTCTACCACTCCCCGCCTCAGCCAGGCGGCCACGTCCAGGCCCCAACGCTCGCAGTCGTACCGGTTGCCCGGCACGATCGCTGATAGCCGCTGGTCCGCCTTCAGGACGCCCTCGGCGCGCCTCATGAACGAGGTCACCACTTGGCCCTGGTAGTCCAGCCAACGCTCGTCTGTCTCGCCGAGCTCGCGCGGGTCCATGCCGTGCTTCCTCCTGAACCCATCGACCATGATCGGCTCGTACTGCACCACCGGCAGACCCCGGATGAAACAGAAACAGACCCCGTCCGGGTCGTAGCCGGAGATCTCTCGCACCAGGTCCAGCATGTGCTCCTGGACCTCGGGGTAGGCATAGCTGAGGCGCCCGATCCGCTGGCCGTGGCGGTCGAGGCAGTGGTACTCCGGGTGTGCTTCGAAGAAGTCCGAGCGAACCATCTTGTCGAAGGGAAAGGGCGACGAGAAGGCCTCCATACGGATGTAGACCTCCAGCTCCCAGCCCCTCGTCTTGGTGTACTCCCGGATCATCTGCAGGCTGTCCCATCCGTCCTGCTTCCAGTTCTCGACATTCTGGTTCCACCGGCCATACCAGTCGGTGCTGAAGCCGCTGAACCCGCGCTCGTTCCCCACCTTGGTCGGGTAGTTGCAGATGTCGGCTTCTCCGTTGCCCCACAGGAGCATGCGGAGACAGCTCCCCTCCGGAATCTGGTCGAAGGGAGTAAGCAAATCCTCCGGTCGAGAGTGGACCGACTCACCGAAGATCCCGTGACCGTCCTCCGTGATGGCCAGCGGGAAGGCCACCTGCCTCGCCGGGTCGATGCCCGGCGGCGACTCCGGCGTCGGTTCCGGCTCGTCCGTCGGCAGCGGCTCGCCCGCGATCTTGTCGATCGGCTCCAGGCGGATGTAGGCGAGGGCCGCGGGGAAATCGCGGGTGTCCCGCGCAGCCTCCAGGATCAGGCTCTGTCCGGCCAGCTCCGCGTCCTTCCAGACAGCCTCGTAGATGATTGTCGAGCTGTCATGCACCCGCTCTATCCTCAGCTCAGGCGCGACCTCGACCGTCTCGGCGGCTTCGTCGCCGCTCAGGCGGAGCCGCAGGATCGCATACCCCCAGCCGCTGTAGAGCCCCAGGTGGACGCGGTAGACTCCCTCCTGATTCAGCCGAAGGCTGATGGGCGGCAGGCTGGGCCCTCCGCCTTCGCCCAGCATCACTCCCGCGAAGCGCTCACTCTCGTACGGGATGGCTCGCCAGGAGTTCGGGTCTGTATCACTGAGGCTCTCGGCGTCAACTAACTCGCCCAGGTCCGAAAGGACGACCTCGTCTCCTGCAGCAAGGCTGTTCATGGCAAACCCCAGGCATGAGAGGCAGATTGGCAGCGCAGCAACTCGGCGCAGCATGGCGTCCCCTCCGTGGTCTCGTCTGACGGCCCACAGGCTTCAGCCTCATCGCCGGCGATCCCTCCATCCGGCCCGGCGTCGGCGGCCGCCTGCCGGCAGACCCGGGCCGACACCTGTGTCTCCGGCGTTCGTCGAGCGCGGATGTCGCGGTCTGGTGGAGGTGACCGGCGCACGTCTACGTAACTCTACCTGCCCGTGACCGTTCCCCTGCAGACGCGGGCGGCGACAAGGGGGCCCCATGGGCTCGGCTACCGCCTCGCGTGCTTCGGACGGCCCTCGGTGAGTCCCACTGACCTCGTGAAGGAGAATCGACCATGTCTCTGAAGATCGGTATCGTCGGTATGCGGGGCATCGGCAAGCCGCATGCAGATGCGCACACCCAGAATCCGCTCGCGGAACTCGTAGCAGTCTGCGACGTGGTGAAGGAACGAGCTGACCAGGGAGCCGAGACATACGGTGCCAAGGCTTACCACTCGCTTGCGGACATGCTAGACGGTGAGCCGGAGCTACAGGTTGTGGATGTGTGCACGGGAGGCCTGGAAAACGGGAGTTGGCATTACGAGCCGGCCATGGAGGCGATGGAGGCGGGCAAGCACGTGCTCGTCGAGAAGCCGCTCTCGAATGACGTCCAGGAAGCCCGCGAGATGGTGGCCAAGGCGCGGGAGAAAGATGTCTACCTGGGCTGCAACCTGAACCACTACTTCACGCCGCCGGCGGAGAAGGCCAAGCAGTACATGGATGAGGGCGACGTGGGCGAGCCGATCTACTGCCTGCACAAGATGGGCTTCCAGGGCGGCGAGCCCGAGGGCCACAAAGCGCCGGGCTCCCCGAAGATCAAGGGCTTCCCGTACTTCCACCTGAAGGCGTTCCTCTCGCACCCGTTCAGCGTCATGCGTTACTTCTGCGGGGACATCACCCACGTCCAGGCCTTCTGCGACCGTCCCGGCTTCCGGCGTCGGGTCAATGAGGTGATGCTCTCGACGGCAAGCATCCACGTCCGCTTTGCCAACGGGGGCGTGGGCTATCTCATCAGCCAGCGCGGCGACGCCGCCTACGGTCTGGGCGGCTGGTGGAGCATCGAGGTCGCCGGCACTCGGGGCACCTTCTGCATCGAGAACTGTATCGAGAAGGTCACCTACTGGCCCGCGCCCAGCGCGCCGCCCCGGCCCGACAAGCTGGACGTTGGCGCCGCGGGGGAGGCTGAAGTCACCGAGTCCGGCATCGACGACTTCCAGCAGACCTTCCCGCGCCGGATTGACGCCTTTGTCGAGGACGTCAGCAACGGCGTCCCCCGGGAGGACCTCCGGGCCTCGGGCCGGGATGCCCTGGCGGCATTGGAGTACACGTGGGCGGTGATGGAGTCCTACGAGTCGGGCGGCGAGGTCGTGAGGCCACACCCACTCCCGCCCCTCAAGGGCGACCCGACGGCGCTCACGGACTGAAGGCGACCAACAGTGCGTCCCTCCCCGACGCCGTCCATCGTTCGTGGCGGCGGAGTTCCAGCTCCGCCCCGTGGGCCACGGACAACGAACGGCGTCGGGCCCCGCCGTGGCGGGGCCCTCGTAGACCACGGCGCCGCAATAGCGCGGCATGCACGAGTGCCCCGGAGATCCGGGACTCGGCCGTGCCCGCGGATCTGACCCGCGCCGTGCCAGTTGCCCGCAGGCCCAAGCCCCGACTCCGACGCCCTCACACAGTCACCTCGATCCCGAACAGCCGGCAGAACGTACGGAGCTGCTCCGCATAGTCGCCGTAGAACAGGACGTTGTGGTGGCCTTTGACATCCGCGGCCCGGGGCAGCTCGTTGATCGTGATCTCAACGTTCGTCCGGCAGCCGCCGACGGGAGGCATCGAGTAGGACTTCACGACTTCGCCTGAGTACACGAGCATGCCCGGCTTCTCTCCGCTGATGTAGTGCGCCATCGTCACCTCCTCGCCCTCACGCCAGAGCACCTGAGGGACGCACGTCGGGTCGTTGGTGTGGGCGAAGTTCCGCAGGAGGTAGGGTTGGGTCGGGCCCTCCGGCCCAAACAGCTTCGACGGGCAGGTGCAGTGGGAGGCGAAGTAGTGGTTCGCCTCCGTCTCGAAGGCCGGGTTGTGCTGGAAGCCCGGCCGGCCGAAGAGTCGCTGGACGAGCATCAGCGTCAATGTCGCGGGGATGTCGTTCTCGCAGCCCGCGGCGATCCCCTGGTCTCGGAGGGTCATGAAGCTCATGCAGGGCTGGTACTCCCCGCGGCGCAGGCAGTCCATGGTGATGGCATCGCCCTGCTCGGCTTCCAGCATACGCTGGAGGGCGAAGTGCACCCTCGCCGCGGTGACGATCTCCGGGTGGCGGGGCTCGCACACCTTGCGGGCCTTCCGCTTGAACCCGTTGGCGAGGGCCTTGACCTCCCGCGTGATCTCCGTGGCTTCGACCTCTGCGACGAATCGAGTCAGGGGAACGAACCGAATGGCTGTGCCCAGGTGAGGAATGGTGGTATCCGGGCGGTCTTCCGAGCCCGCTACGCTGATGAGGCGGCTCTCTCTCATCCAGCGTGCCGCGGCGACCATCCTCATTGCATACTCAAGGGCCTCCAGGTTGTCCAGCGATACGATGACGTGACAGCCGGTCCTGAAGTACTTCGCGACCGAGCCATGCTTGACGCCGAGGCACGTGAAGAGGATCGTCGGGAGATCGGTCGCCCGGATGACCTGATCGACCTGCGCGAAGTGCGAGTGCTTCAGCGGAATCAGCAGCAGGCCATCGAGGTCCGAACCGTTGACCTCGTCGATGAGGCGTTTGACGCTCGCCTCCGAGTTCAGTGGCTCGTCGTCGATCAGGATCCGCATCCCCAGTTCCCGCTCGATCTCCCGAAGGGCGGCAGCGTACTTCCCGTGGCGTCCCTCGGCATCGAAGTCGTTCCCCGGCCA
>CBFDAZ010000484.1:0-4977 GCA_965602825.1 uncultured bacterium | reverse complement strand
GTTCGTGACGGATGATGGCCTGAAAGCGTTCGCGGGGAGTCATAGGCTTCTGCCTTCGTGGTGGGTTCGGCCTCCGGGTCGGAGGGGCAACGGCTGCCCCCTCCCGGGACCGCGCGCCGGCGATGCGCGCATGGCAGAGGATAGGGGACCGCGGTCCGCGTCGTCCTGGCCGCTGCCCCCTCACGCCTCCTCAACGACCCGCTGATGCGGCTCCAGCATTTTGTCCTTGATCATCGTGCGGAACCGCCGCCGGACCAGCGGGATCTTCGTCGCGAGCATCGTCACGGCGTTCTTCAGCCTTGTCTTCAGGTCGCTCTGCGGGAAGCGCATGTACCCGAGTCGCCTGTACGCGGCGTAGTCCGCCTGGAACACGAAGCGCAGGTGGCCGTAGATGTCATCCCGGAACAGCTTCATGCCCCCGACCTGCAGGAACGTAGGCGGCGGGACGTAGCCCGTCTCCGCGTGGCCCACGAGCTTGGCCGCCAGCGCGTCCAGCAACCCGTCGATCCCCGCCGAGTCCTCATCCTCGTCCGTCACGATGTCGACAAGGTGGGCGTGTTGGAACTCGATCCAGGCCTCGAGCGTCTCTCGCAGATTGGGCATGTGACGGACGGGGCCCGAGATCAGTAAGGCGAGCTGCTTCCCGATGAGGGTTGGGGTGTGGGTGTTGAAGAAGCTGCGGTCCAGGAACTGCTTCCACTTCCACGACAGATATCGATCGACCGTCGCCCCCGCGAAGACGATGATGTCGGCCGACTTCAGGTTGCCATTGTAGAGGTCGATATACCCATCCTTGCCCTCATAGGCGCACTCGTAGTCGAGGCCGCACCGGCAGCACCCAAGGCAGCCGCCTTTGATGTCGATATCATGGAGATTGATCATCTCGACGTTCCCCGCCACCGCGGCGGTGAAGCGCTCGATCATCCGCTGTACGTTCGTCTGGTTCTCCCGGGCGTCGGTCAGGACAACGACCCGCTTGCTCCCCGTCTCGACCGGGTTTTCGACTGCCCCGGGGACGTACTCGAAGCTGCTCGCGGGCAGTGGATCGTGCATCCTCGCAACCGGGCGCTTCGTCTCGACAGCGGCCAGGAAGTCATCGGCGAACTGCAGCAATCGCCCGCGCTCCACCTCCTCACAGAGATCATGCATGTGGGCGGCGTAGGCGTCGACATAGTGCATACCGAGGTCATCGCAGATGCCCCGGATGTAGCGGTGCGGAAAGTGGTCGAAGAAGTGGATCGATGTGCTGAGCGACGCTGCGTACTTCCCCCGGAACGCGTCCTGGGCGTTCCGTTCGAAGATCAACTCAATGAAGCGCTTGTACTGCGAGCACACCAGGAGGATGTACAACGGGAAGCCCCACAGAACCGCGTCCGCCGATCGCACCTCCTCGATGACCGCCTCGAACTCCTCGGGCCTGCTCTCCAGCTTCCCAATGCGCTGAGCCACGTTGACGACCTTCCACTCGTGGTCCGGGCGCTTCTTCGCCACGTACCGCACGAACTGCATCGTTACGCTCTTGTCGCCTTTGGGGCTGCCGTTCAGGACGACGATCTTCATGCCAATCTCCCCAATCGATGGCTATCCGTACCGGACGGGGAACCGGGGTCGCTGGCTGAACTATGGGCGATTCCTGGCGGCACTTCGCAATCCGGGCGCCGCCGCCCTGCACGCCAGGCTGCGGACGCGGGGACCGGCACGCGTTGCCTTCGGCGGCCTGCTTGAGGGAGTGGCCGGGCGGACCTCCATGGAACACGGGACGCAGCCCTCAACCATGACCCCGATCGGCTGTCCGGCCAGGTGCTCTACCCGAACCACACGCCATACCGCAGGAAAGGGCCTCCCAGGGCGGCGCCCAGGGAGCCCCAGATCGCTCCGGCGACCACGAAGTGCCCCAGCGCAAAGCCGAGGAAGGCGGGGAGGGCGTTGAGATAGGCCTGATGCCCCCCATAGCGGAGGAGGATCGACTTGATCGCCCAGGTCACCAGGAACGGTCCCCAGAGCAACTCCCCGTACGAGCACGCCATGGCATAGCCCAGGGGATGGAAGGGCGAGCTGAAGAATCGGGCGCGGATGAGGGTCAGCAACGTCAGGAAGGTGCCGCCCGAGACGGTGGCGATGATGCGCGGCTGATCCGGCGGCACGGGCATGCGGATGGCGGTCCACAGGGCCGCGTACTGCGCCTGGGCCTCTCCGGAGCCCCACAACCCCCCGCGCAGCCCAATCGCCCCGCGCCCGTAGTAGGGGACCAGGTGGAAGTAGAAGGAGCACAGGGCGCCGATGCCGATGGCGCAGAGCAGCAGCCAGAAGACGGAGCCCTTGCGGATACCTCCGCGTTCACCCAGCGTGAGACCCTCGATGCCGTACCCCGACACCGTGGGGAAGTAACCCCTGGACAGGAAGATCAGCAGGTTAAAGATAGTCGCCGACCGGTAGTCCGGGCCCGGCCCCACGTAGGTCCGCGAGTTCATGAAGTACTTCACTGCCCGATGAGCCAGGCCGTACGGGAAGGCCCACACCAGCGGCGCTCCGGCCTCCGCCCGCAGCCGAGCGTACACGACCGACACACTCGTCAAGAGCGCCAGGTACACCACCGTCAGCCACACCGCCATTCCCGCGGCCCGGCAGAACATCACGGTGCCGATGAACCCCAGCACCGCCCCGACCAGTGGCCAACGATAGGCAGCCGCGCGGGGAGACCGGACGGCCTGCGCGCCCCGTACCAGGGCGTGCCAGCCCTCCACGATCGGGCGCCGTCCCTTCCAGAACAGAATCGCCCCCAGGACCGCATAAGCCCCGATGCCTTGTTCCTGAGCGAAGGGGACGCCGGGCAGCCGCAGACCCATGATGCCACTGATCAGGAGCGCCTGCAGCTTGGAGAACACATGGAAGAACCAGATCGAGAAGGAGAGGTCCGTGGGGATCAGGTACCCCAGGCCGATGAGTTCGGGACGGAAATGCACATTGAGCGGGCGCATAGCGCTCCACGGCGCGGCGAGCAACTGGGCCCCCATGTCCACATGGAGCCCGCCGCTCGGCCCGCCGAAGAACACTCCGCGCACGATGTTGATTGCGTTGAGCGCCGCCGCTAGCCCGATGCCGATCCACGTTGCGCTGGACTTGAAGAAGGGCACCTCCGAGTACTCGGGGTCGATCATCTGCAGCGGGAGGCGCACCAGAGGGAACACGAGCCGCTCCTGGTCGGTCCACCGGTCGCTGAACAGCAGCATGAGACACAGGAGCGTGCCGCCGAACATCACGAAGAAGCCCGTCCAGGCCACAATCGGCCACTGCCATGCGCGCCAGGGCACATGGCCGGTGGGAGTGCTCTCATACAGCCAGCGGTGCACCTGGGGGTCCTGGGGCGCCATCCAGGACGGGATGAAGACGGCCAGCTTCTCCAGGGGCGCCGCGGGGCTGCTGTAGTAGAACGGGGCGCTGAGACAGGCCAGCAGGAACCGGCCGATCCCGCAGCCGAACATCGTGGTGGCAACGGTCACGAACAGGAAGATCGTGATGATCTCCGGCACCTGCAGGGGACGCACGAAGCGCGTACGGCGGGCGAGCGCATTGGCCAACAGGATGAGAATCAGCGCGCCCACACCCGGGATGGAGGGCACGGCCTCCGTCCCCTGGCAGGCAAGCGCAACGATCTCGGACTGGCGGATCCAGTATCCCGCCAGCCATGTGAGCACCAGCGCGATCACGACTGCGCGGGCGCTAATGCCATAACGGCTCAAGCCGACGGCTTGAGCTTCTCGACTCGCAGGGCGCGAGCCATCAGGGATCTCGGCTGCTACTTCCTGAGCTTCGGGTGCCAAGTCGCGACCTGTACTCCTCACGCTGGTGAGCTCGTGGAGTTCCGGCCCGGACTTCAGGGCTATTCGGCGTCTGCGCCTGTACTACCTGGGGGGGAAGCCAGCGGATGGGATAATGCGAGGAGCACGCCCGTGCGCCGGCTCAGCAGTGCAGCTCCGCCCCTCAGCAGCCTACTCGGGTGCGGGCACGTTGAGGTGGTCGTCAAGGTAGGGCGCGGCTGTCTGCGCCCATGAGCCGATGAGGCCGAAGTCAGCTTCAGCCGATACCACACCTTCCTCGTCACTCAGTTCGGCCAGGACCTCCCCCCATGGCGCGATGATGGCTGAGTGGCCGACGCCCTGGAGATACCCGTCAGAGTCGTACACGCCGCAGTGGTTTGCAGACATGAAGTAGACGCCGTTCTCCAACGCCCGCACTCTTTCCTGAGCCCGGTACGCCTCGGCAGCCGGATAGTGCCACCGACGGCACTCTTCGGTGTCAACCCATGCCGTGGCATGTACGAGCAGGCGAGCGCCGCGGACAACAAGGTCGCGCATGTACTCCGGGAACACGTAGTCGTAGCAGATCGTGATGCCCGCCGTCACGAACCCGATGTCCTGGACGCACGCCTGGCGGCCGCGGGTGAAGACATCCGCCTCCTGCATGTAGAGGTAGCACTTGCGGTACCGGGTCACAAGCTCGCCATCCGGCGAGATGACCAGGGCTGTGTTGTACACCTCTGTGCCGGAGCGCTCAGCTACCCCCGCAACGAGCCACAACCCGCCGCCCGCTGCCGCATCGCAGAGGGCATCGCTCGCAGTGCCTGGCACTGGCTCCGCGATCTCGCACATGCCCCCATGGACGAGCCCGGTGGTGAAGTACTCCGGCAGACAGACGATATCCGCGCCCTGCCGGCCCGCCTCCGCGATGAGGTCCCTCCCCTTCCGCACGTTCGCCGAGACATCGCCGACGCTACACTCGATCTGTGCGACCGCCAGTCTGGCCATCGGGGATACCTCCACCCATTGAATCCTGCAGCGGCCCAGGGGACGGCCTTCTTCCCGGCGCGTTGGCAGGGGTCCTGCAGCGTCTCCGGGCGACCGGGGAAGTTGTCTCCGGGACTCGGCGCTCATTTGCGCCAGGGCAGTCAGCCGGTAGGCCCCGAGGAGGCGCTTTGCC
>CBFDAZ010000483.1:0-4987 GCA_965602825.1 uncultured bacterium | reverse complement strand
CGACCCGTTGGCCATCATTCGGTAACTCGAACGTGACCCCACGTACGGAGACGATGGGCGCATCGAACCATGATGAGAGCTGCAGGGCGGCCTGGGCCTCCGAAGCGGGCACGAATGGGCTGGCGATCTTGAGCGCCCTCTCATTCGGCTGCAAGGAATCTGCCGGAGCAAAGGGGAGGGCGTCCGTTAGTGCGAGCTCCGGTTTGGTCGTCGAGAGACGAAGCCAGTCGACCTCGGCATACGCTGGGCCGCCCTGAGCCTGAACCTGCAACGCAATCGAGCGGACAGAGGGCACCGTCACCGGCGCCGTTCCCACGTGCCACTCTCCGTCGGCCTGCAGATCGCCGAGGTTGATGCAATACTGCTCCTCGGGCGCACTGCCGCCGCCTTTCGAAGCCAGGTAGACGAAGTAGTCCCGGGGCCTCGGGTCGGTTTTCTCGGCCCGGTAACGCACCGAAAGCCATGGCATACCCTCCACGGGCTCCGCCAGGTCGGTTGACCACTTCATCCCCTTGCCGGGCTCGTCCACTTCGAGCCGCATGCCGCCATCGACGTCCCGGATGCGGAAGTCATCCCCCGGATTGGCGAGCCAGTCAACATGGTGGTCCCACAACTCGGGCTTCAGGATGTCGGGCTCAACGCTGCGCTCTTCTGCCACAGTCGTCGCATCCCCCTCCGCGCCCTCCGGCGGGCGATCAGCCAGCTCGATGGAGGTGATCAGCAGATGCGCGTCACCGGCCGCGCCTGCCTGGCACTGAACCGCGATGGCGGAGATCTCGTCACCGGCATTGCGCCGCTGGAGATCCCAGGCGACCGTGTGCGACCGGTCGTCGTACGGAGGGCCCTCCGGCGGCAGCAGTCGCAACCCGTCGTCGTCCGTGTCTGCGTCGCACCAGATCAGGTAATCGGGCGCCTCTGCCGCGTAGTTGACGAGTCGATACTCCGCCACCAGCCACCGGTAGACGAAGATGTCCACCGGATCGAAGCTCAGGCGCCACTTCATGCCCTTCCCCGGCTCGGGCACGGCGAAGTCGAGAGCGCCATCCGCCACCGTGACACTCGCTCCCTCAGACGCATTCCCGAGCCAATGGGGCATGGGCTGCCAGGACTCCTGGGATCCAGCATCAAGCCGGAACCCCGTCTCGGCGGGGGCTGCAGTGGGCATGGAGAGCATCAGCACGGTCGCAGACGCGCTTGCCAGCATTCTCTTCCCTCCAGAACGGGCCCCGTCTCCCGAGCCTGTTCGTAGCGGCAACT
Source organism: uncultured bacterium (assembly GCA_965602825.1). Taxonomy (GTDB): domain Bacteria; phylum Armatimonadota; class Zipacnadia; order Zipacnadales; family VGFC01; genus CBFDAZ01. The sequence goes on along the minus strand of CBFDAZ010000483.1, from coordinate 3,730 downwards.
TGCGCATCCCGCGCGAAGTCTCCTGCATCCGCGCTGCAGAGGTGTACGGGGTTTCCGGATTGGGCGCGGCGAGCCTTGACAGCCTCTCGCGATGTTCCGTATAATGCACATAGTGCACATCATGCGGAGGGCCGAAGCATGACTACCGTGACGGCGGGTCGGCTGAAGAACGTGATTGGGGAGGTTCTCAACAGGGTCCAATTCAAAGGCGAGCGCGTGATCCTGTCACGCAAGGGCCAACCGGCGGCGGCGATCATCCCCATCGCCGACCTCCGGCTGCTTGAGGAACTGGAAGATCGGCTGGATGTCGAGGAGATCGAGCGCGTGCTCGCGGACGAGAAGGACGAATGGCTGACTGTCGAAGAGGCGGAACGGGAGCTTGACCTGTGACCTACGAGGTGCGGATCAAGCGCTCGGCGGCGAAGGCCCTCGGCAGGCTTGAGAAACGGACCCGCCGTCGCCTCTGGGCACGCATCCGCGCCCTCGCCGAGGACCCGCGGCCACCCGGCGCCAAGGCCCTCCAGGAGCCCTGGAAGGGGCACTACCGACTGCGGGTCGGAGACCACCGCATTCTCTACACCGTAGAGGACGACCGGCTCCTCGTACTGGTTGTGCGCGTCGGAGAGAGAGGACGCGTGTACCGGTAGTGGGAGACGCTGTGTCCCGAAACATGGACGACGGAGCGGCCATCATGCGTGTTGGGGCACGTCGTCTTCCGCCAGCTCCTCAGCTGCTGCCCCAGATAGCCAACGCGCCTCTGCGTCACGCTCCACTAGCTCGTTGATCATCTCCCGGAGGAGCTTCGAGCGCGGCATGCCAACCCGCACCGCGAGCGCGTCGAGCTTCTCCAGAGTCTCCAGGTCAATGGTGACGTGAATGCCGATTTTCCGGTTCCCGGGCGCCTGCAGTTTGGCCACCAGAGCACCTCCCAACATGTATGTCCATACATAGTGCCCCCGATGCCTGTTGCTGTCAAGCACACATCGTTCCCCACTGGTAGGTCGCCTCACCTTGACGAGTCTCGCCGCTATGATACAATGCTCAACGCAACAATGCGAACACGAGAGGCGGCACCGGAATGTCCGAGATCATGACGACCCAGGAGGTCGCCGAGTACCTCCGCACGAGCGTTGAGACTATCAAGCGGATGGCTCGGCGAGGGGCCCTGCCAGGTGCGAAGCTGGGCCGGAACTGGCGGTTCCGGAAGGCAGATATCGACGACTGGCTGGAGACCGGCGGAACCGCCTACGAGAAGCAGGTCGATGAGGGGCTGTTCCTGGCGATGGAGGAAGCCAAGGCCAACGTGGCAGCAGGCCGCTCGAAGCTCATTCCGTGGGACGAGGCAAAGGCGGAGCTTGACCGGTGAGGCGCTATCACGTTCGGGTGGAGTCGGACGCACTGGCCGACCTGAAGAAACTGCCGGCGGATGTGCGGGAGGCGATCCGGGCACGCATCGAGGCCCTGGCGGACGACCCTCGTCGACCCGGTGCCACCGCGCTAACGGGGCCACTGAAGGGCTTCCACCGCATGAGGGTACGGCGTGCATATCGAGTCGGCTACGACGTGGACGACGAGACGCAAACGGTGACGGTGTGGCAGGTGGGTCACCGGAGCAAGTTCTACAACAAGGCGGCGCGGAGACGGCGGCGATAGCGGCCTGACTTCCGCCACGCCGGTCCGTGCCGGAGATCCATACCGTCTCCCGAGAACCGTCAGGAGGCATCCCAATGTCCGCCAGACCGTTCCGGATTTCGACGCTCGTGGCAGCCTTGCTGCTCGCGTCGTCAGCCGTCGCGATCAACATCCTCCCCTATCTGCCCCGCACGACAATCCCTCCACCCGCCGAGGCGCTCTGCTCCCGGGCGGAGTCGCCGATCACCATCGATGGCAAGCTCGACGAGCCGGCGTGGAGGTTGGCGGCGCCGATGGGGCGCTTCTCGTGTTACGGAACGAAGCGTGGTTACCCCGAGTACAACACCACTGCTCGCCTCCTGTGGGATGACGAGAACCTGTATGTCGGCTTCCGGGCGACGGACCCCGACATCTGGTCGGAGATCACCGAGCGTGACGGGCCGCTGTGGGAGGGAGAGGTGCTGGAGATCTACGTGGACCCCGACGGCGATGGCCGCAACTACAAAGAATTCGAGGTCAGCCCGCTCAACACGGTCATCGACCTGAACATCGAGCGCGAAGACGACGGCCGGGTTGCCGACTGGAAGGCCTACGCGCGCTGGAACGCCGAGGGCTGGCAGACGGCCGTCGCGGTGGATGGCGATGTGGCTGATCGAAAGAACGAGGACACCAAGTGGATTGTGGAGATGGCGATCCCCTTCAGCAATTTCCCGTCAGCGGCGAATCAGCCGCCGAAAATCGGCGACACCTGGCGGGTCCAACTCTATCGCATCGACCGCTCGAACACCCTCGACCAGCCGGAATACAGCGGCTGGTCGCCGACCGACACCTTCCACCGGCCGAGCCAGTTTGGGTTCCTGACCTTCGCGGAGTCGCCGTGATACTGCTGGCGGAGAGCCGTCCATGGCGACCAAGGCAGAAGAGGTCGTCAGCGCTCTGATGCTCCGAGAGCCAACCGCCTCCCCAACTCATACGCTTCGTCGAGAAGACCCGGCTTCGAGAGCACCTCTCCCGCCGCGCCACAGCCGGGGGCGATGATCTTCCCGGCGAAGTCCATCTCGAGATACGCGAAGCTCTTCTCGAAGAAGGACACCACCAGGTCGGCGCCAGCCTCATCCTCCTCCAGGGGCACGGCGATGGCGGCGGGCTTACCGCGGATCTTCGCCCGGTTCTCGGGGCAGTTGAAGTAGACGAATCGGTCGATGAAGGCTTTCATGAGCGCTGTCGGGCCGTACCAGTAGACCGGCGTGCCGAAGACGATCGCGTCGCTCTCGATGATCTTCGGGTAGATGGCGTTCATGTCGTCGCGCTTACTGCAGCCCTTGCCCTTCCAGCAGGCATGGCACCCGTCGCACTCGCGGATGGTCAACGGGCCGAGGAACAGCGTCTCGGTCTCGGCGCCTGCCTCCTCTGCGCCGGCCAGGATCCTGGCGACGAGGATGCTCGTATTGCCCTCCTTGCGTGGACTGCCGACGACGCCGAGTATCTTGGGCACGTTGGCGATTCTCCTCATCAGCGGATGGCGCGAGACGATCCAGATGGCCGTTGTGCCGGCGGGCTTTCCAGCCCGCAAAAGTGACGGGTCAGAAGACCCGTCGCCACGAACGGCTATGGGATGTGCGAGATCGAGAACCCGCTCAGTGCCTCGAAGGTGCCCACCAGCCCCTCATACCCCTGGCAGAAGACGGGGTAGAGCGCGTCGTAGGTCGTCTTGGCATCGAGATCGGGCTCTCGTCGGCTGACGATCTTGGCGATCTCCTCGGCGACGGTGAAGTCCCTGAACAGGCCGACGCCGACCCCGCCCGCGACCGCGGCGCCCAGCGACGTGGCCTCCTCCAGGTGCGCCGGCAGCAGGACCGGCATGCCGTACACATCGGCCATGATCTGCCGCCACACGTCGCCCTTCGCCCCGCCGCCGATCACCCGCATGGCCTCGATCTGGGCGCCCTGCCGCTGGAAGGCCTCCAGGATGATGCGCAGGTTGAGCGTAACGCCTTCGAGCACCGCGCGGGCCATGTGGGCCTTGGTGTGGTTCGGGTTCAGACCGATGAAAGCGCCGCGAGCATTGGGGTTCCAATACGGACTGCGCTCTCCCATG
>CBFDAZ010000482.1:0-4991 GCA_965602825.1 uncultured bacterium | reverse complement strand
CGAGGCCACCCATGCCACGACACTCCCGAGTGCCCGTTCTGTGCGTCGTCCTGTGCTGTCTCAGCACCGTCCTGATCCACGCTCAAGACGCCCGCGACTCCCGCTCCGACCCCCTCATGGGCGACTGGCAGGGCACCCTCCGAGCGGCCGACGGCAAGGAGACGCCGATCTGCGCCCAGGTCATGTGCTGGGGGAAGGCCGGCTATCAGACGAGCTTGCTCGACGCCTTCGACCAGCGGATCGAGCCGATTGCGGTTCTCAAAGGGCAGCTCGCCGACGGCGTCGTCACCTTCGGCGATACGGCCCGCATCGCGGACGGCGTGTTCAGCGGCGAACTCACCGGCGGGCGAGCGGGCACCTTCGAGATGCAGCACATCGTGCGACCCTCGCCCACGCTCGGCGCTGAGCCGCCGGAGGGCGCTGTGATTCTCTTCGACGGCACCAGCCTGGATGAGTGGCAGAGCCGCGGGCAGGACCCGTGGGTCCTCAACCTGGCGAGACTGGTGAGGGGCAACAACCGGGTCGTGTACCTGCACAGTCGAGTGTCGTCGCCCAGCGAGCAGCCGGCCGCCCTTGAGCTGGGCAGCGATGACGCGGTTAAGGCGTGGGTGAATGGGTCGCTGGTGCACTCGAACTACGTCAATCGCCCGGTGAAGGCGTGGGAGGACAAAGCCGACGTCGAGCTCCGGGAGGGCGCCAATACCGTGCTTCTGAAGATCGTGCAGGGCGGAGGCGGCTGGGGCGCGTGTGCCCGCGTCCGATCCAGGGATGGCACCGACCTCGACGGTCTGCAGTTCGACCCCATGCCGGGTCTGAAAGAGGGCGTTCAACTCACGGAAGTCCAGGGAGACAGCACCGGGACCATCGTGACATGGGAACTTGCGGGGCCGTACACGGTGGAGGGCAACCAATTCCAGGCGCTCTTCGACACGGCCTTTGCCCCTGAACAGGGGGACGAAGGCGTGGAATGGCGGGTCGTCAACGATACTCCTGTCCCCAGGCGCGAGTGGAAGCTGGTGGAGGGTGGAGCGATGGAGATCACGCCGCGGGCCGGGACGATGGTCTCAAGCCGTCAGTTCCGGGACCACAAGGTGCACCTGGAGTTCCGCACGCCTTTCAGGCCGGACGCCCGCGGGCAGGGGCGAGGGAACAGCGGCGTCTACCTCCAGAGCCGGTACGAGGTCCAGATACTGGACAGCTATGGCCTGGAGGGCAAGGACAACGAGTGTGGGGGCATCTACAAGCTCGCGGCACCGCTGGTGAACATGTGCGCTCCCCCGCTGCAATGGCAGACCTTCGACATTGAGTTCCGCGCCGCGCGGTTCAGCCGGGAAGACAACAAGGTCGAAGATGCTCGCATGACGGTCCACCACAACGGTGTGTTGATCCAGGACAACGTCAGAATCCCCGTCCGGTCAACCGGCGGGCAACCGATCCAGTCCGGCGGCCTCCTGCTGCAAGACCACGGGAACCCGGTGCAGTTCCGCAACATCTGGGTTGTGGAGCTGGGTGAGCCGCGTTAGCCGGCGAGGCCGACTAGGTTCACGAACAGGTTCCGGGCCACAGGGTCGCGGTCGATGGCCTCCTCGAGCCGGAAGGTGCAAAGGACGATGCGGCCCCGTCCGTAGCGCTTCTCCATGACTGTCTTCCCCCACCAGACCTCGGTCTGCTTGGTGAATATGTGTCCCTGGTGGTAGGAGAAGCAGCCGGCCATCGTCCGCCCGGCGTCCGTCCTGACGCAGTGGGTCGGCAGGACGTCCGCGTAAGCCTGGCCGAGGATCGGGTCGGTCGGCAGGTCCGCCTGCAGGCCCTTGTCGTCGATGGTGTGACAGACGGGCGACCAGTTGCCGACCGCGCTGGCGATCTCCCCCGGGATGCTGAAGCAGTCCATCGCCCACCGGATCGCCTGGGGCGAGGGCGCGAGCAGAAGGAGCGTCCGCCCATTGGCCACCAACTCGCGATGCCCGTATGGCATGACGCCGGCCGAGCCGCTCCCCACGGCGACCAGATGCGTCGCATCGACGGGAGACCGAACGCACCTGGCGCCAAGGCGCTCCGCTGTCCGAGCCAGGTTCTGCCGGCCAGGCCCTAATACGCAGAGCGACCAGTTCTCTGGGAGAGGGGCAGCGGCGACCACGAAGGCTTGGCGCTGCCCTCTTGCGACGACCGAGGCGCCGTCGCAGAGCTCGAACATGATCTCATGCATTCCCCGGGAATCAGCAAGCGGCAGCTCGCCCTCCCAGATCGTCTGGATTCTCTGCTCGATATCGACCTGGCCCAGGCAGGAACGGTCGACGTCTCCGCCTGGCGAGGAGATGCTGGCGAAGAGATCAAGGTCGGCAAGGCCGTCGAGCCCAGCGTCACAGACCGAGACGACTCGCGCCCTGACCGGCTCGCCCGGCGCCACCGATCGGTGCTCCAGGAACACGGCGAGCACATGGTCCTTCTGGGCCTCGCTCACGTGCTGCGCGACCAGCTTCGGGCGACGCCACGTGTCGAACAGCTCCGCGCCCAGGATGCACCCACCGGCCGAGAAGGCGTGCATGACATACCCGGCAACCAGCGGGTTGGCCCGCAGCGCCAGAGCCTGGAGCGCATTGCCCTCCGCGTGGTTGAGTTGGCTCGCCTCACACAGCGCCTTCACATCGGGATAAGAGCGCTCCATGCGGTTCTTGCCAAAACCCTCGCGCAGCGAGTCGAGTAGTGCCCGATGATGGGCAACATCCTCCAGGTCGGGCGGCGCTCCGTGCGCCGTGTAGCGCTCGAGGATGCCCTCGAGATCCGGGAAGCTGCCGTAACCGAACTCAGACATGAAGACCCCGACTCCGCCCTCGACATTCCTGTGCCCCTGCCGCACCGTCCGGCTCCCGACGGTGCTGAACCAGTTGATATCGTGCTCGGGTACCGGGGCGCGCCGGTAGACGTGGAGGTCGTTGAGCCTGGTCTTCTCGTACGAATGCGGCAAGTAGACGTTGGCCCCGACAACCCACCCACCGGAGTCGTCGATAATGGGCCGGGTGGGGTCAAGCGAGCGAGCCAGGTGACACAGGCCCTCGCGCTCGCGCTGAACGGGCGCTGTCTCCCACTCATGCTCTGTGAAAGCGCCGAAGTTGCGCCGGTTGTAGTCGGGGCAGATCCCGCCCTCGTTGAGGATCGTCCACATCACCACGGAGGGACGGTTCCGGTCGCGTCGTACGAGGCGCTCGACCTGGCTGCGGCAGCGGGCGGCCGTCTGCTGTGTCTGCGTCATCCATTCAACGGGCGGCTCATTGCACAGCATGACTCCGAGTTCATCCGCCGCGTCCAGCACCCACGGGTGAATAGGAATCTGCCAGTACCGCAGCAGGTTGAATCCGCAGTCCTTCGCCTTCTGCAGCTCATCTCGGACGAACTCGCGCGATGGAGGCCGGGGCAGGCCGATGGGATACAGGCCCTCGTGGAAGCCCCCCTTGACGAAGATCGGCTCGCCGTTCAGGACGAATCGGTTGTCGCGGAAGCTAAACCACCTGAGCCCGAAGCGGAACGCGACCTCATCCTTAACAGGTCGTGCCTGGTGTGTTGTGGCCATCCTCAGCTTGAGCAGGTAGAGGGCCGGGCGATCCGGACTCCACGGCTCGGGGTCTGCCATCGGCACCCGGATTGCAGCGTCGTTGGCCTCGTCGATCGACTCGAACTGCCGGACGATGTGACCGACAACCTGGTCGGCTGCCTGCCACTTGTAGATGGAGCACCCCAAGGTCACGGGGGCGTCTTCGCCATGGGCGACGAGGGTGGGATGGACGATGGCGGAGTCCAGCTCCGGAGTCGGCTCGACGAAGCAGTCGGCAATGTAGGTGGATGGCAGATGCAGTAGCCGCACGGACTGCCAGATGCCACCGAAGTTGAACGACTCCCACGTGCGCCAGCAGGGGGTCTCCTTGAGCACAATCCCATCGATGCCGACTTCGTCGCGCGGGGGTGCCAACACGCGGACGCTGAGGAGGTGGTCCGCTCCATCGCGCACCCAGTCGGAGATATCGAAGGAGAAGGGCGTGTACCCTCCCTCGCTCTGGCCGGCGTGGTTTCCGTCGATCCAGACCTCGGTGAGGTAGTTAACCGCATCGAAGCGGAGCACGACGCGGTCGCCCGGATGGCGCCGCTGCCCACGGATCACGCGCCAGTACCACGCCACCCCATCATAGCCGGGCTTGATCTCCTCCCAGCACGAGGGCACCGCGATCGGGGCCGCGTCGGCCAGGGGCGTGTCCCGCTGCTGCCAACCCTCCCGCTTGCCGACGTTGGCTTCGTCAAACGCAATCTGCCACTCGCCGTCCAGGAGCACCGCACCGTCTCGGTCGGTTGCCGTGATCATCGGGGGCCTCCGTGAGCTGGCCGTTCATCTGTCAGCGATGGCTTGCGCCAACCGGCAGGCCGACTCCTCCGATGACCGCAAGCAAAGAGCCCCGGCTCTGGGGGCGCCCTTGTCGGGCGGCAAGCCGAGGCTCGAACGGCAATCAGGATGGCTTTCTGGGTCTTCGGTCGCTAGGCTTTGACGCGGATGGTGTCGGAGCCCGCGAAGGGTACGCTGGCCTTGGTCAGCCCGGTCAGCACGACGGTGACGGGCCCGGGTGAGACGACGTCCTCCACAGCGGCCTGCCTGATCTTCACCACCAGGTTGCCGCAGCTATCGGACTTCGTCCACGCAACGGGCACGGCGATCTCGTTCATCTCAACGGCGCAGGTGCTTCGGTCTACGGCGCTGTAGGCGATGTCTGTATGGATGGTGACCCACACACCAGCGGACCCGAGGGCGAGCACGTTGGGCGAGACGACGATCTCCACATCGATGGCGGCCTCGTCGGCGCCCGTGGACATCAGACCAGCGATCAGTGCGATGCAGCAGACGACGAGCAGACGGCGAGTGAGCATCAACATTGTCCTCCTTTTCTCGACAAGCGAATGAGACCGACTGGTATGATTATCGTCAACTCGCAGGGATTCCACTCCGGGCT
>CBFDAZ010000481.1:0-4993 GCA_965602825.1 uncultured bacterium | reverse complement strand
CAACCATGTTGCATGGAGGCACACCGCATGGTCGGTCCTGCGCCGCGAGCCCCCCTGGGGCGGGCACTGGTCCTCGTGGCGGCGCTTGCCGTCGCCTTGGGGCGCGCTCCAGCTTCGGCCGACAACGCCGCGCTGCGCTTCTATGCCCCTCTTGACGAGCACGCCCGCGGCGTGCTGCTGCCGGAGACCATCGGGCTGAAGGCGGCCGCCGACTTCGAGCCCGCCGCCGGCAAGGTCGGCGGCGCGTGCGCGCTGTCTCCTGCCGGACTCGGCTACGCCCTGCCGCGCTTCCTGTCCGAACAGGAAGGCACGGTGGCGGTGTGGCTGAAGATCAACTGGGAGCCGGCGGAGGGGGCAACGCGAATGCTCATCGACCTCGGTCGCTTCGCCTCGCTGCGCCGCTGGCAGGAGCAGCAGTACCTTACGTTCAGTCTTTGGTACCACCACCTCGACGAGAAGCATGACTACGGTTGCACCGCACCGCTCGTCGGATGGCAGCCGGGGCAGTGGCGTCACGTCGCGATCACCTGGTCGTGGGCCAATCGGCAGCGGGCGATCTATGTTGACGGCGCGCGTGTGGTCGAGTCGCCGATCCAGCGCCCGCCGAACGTCATCACCAAGGTGCAGATCGGGCCGGATGCCGAAGCAGTCGACGAGCTGTGCATCTTCTCCGCGGCCCTCACGGCCGACCACGTGCGCGAGCTGTACCAGGCGGGTCAGTCAGGGCAGCCCGCCTGCGATGTGCAGCCGATCCCTCCGGCTCTCGGCGCCATGGCGACACTGCCAATCACGGAGGCCCCGCCGACTCCCGACTTCGTCAACTGGTCGCTGGACGGAGCGGAGCAACGGGACAATGGACTGCGCGGCGAAGTGACGCTCCACGGGGTCTGGCGCTGGCAGCGGGGGACGTCGCCCTATGAGCTGCCAGCCGATGGCGCCTGGCTATACCGCAACGTACCGGCACAGTGCAGCTACGCCAATTCATTTCCCGTGCGCGACGCTGGCGGCGGAGTATTGCCCACGACCGACCCACGTGTCGACCACCCAAACCTCAACGAAGTGCCCCAATGGTGCGAGCGCGATTTCGAGCCCCCAGCCCAGTGGCGCAACCGGCGCGTCGTCCTGCGCGTGGACTCACTGGTGCTGGCGAGTGCTGTCTGGCTGAATGGCAAGCTCCTGGCGGCTCTGCCCGAGCAGAACCTGGGCGGCGATTGGGACGTCACCGGCTTGGTCCACTGGGAGGAGCCCAACCGCCTCACCATCTTCTCGCAAGGTGTCGATGGCGACGTCACGCTCGTGTCCGCGCCGAGCGGCGTGCGGCTGGCTGATGCCTGGCTGGAGACCTCCTGGCGCCGGAAGGCAGTCACCGCTCATCTGCGGGTATCGGCGCCTGAGGCACGGAGACTACGCCTGCAGGTTGACATCTACCCCGCGGATGTCGACCCCAGCAAGGGCAGCATACCGACGACGAAGTCCTTGGGTGAAGTACGGGATGTGCCTGCCAGTGACAACGACCTGAAACTCTCGGCTCGGTGGCCCGACGCGATCCCCTGGTCGTTGACCCGACCTCACCTGTACCAGTACGTCGCGCGTCTGCAGACGAGCGACGGCGATCTCCTGGATGCCACACTGCCAAAGCGCTTCGGGTTCCGCGAGATCTGGGTGCAGGGCGGGGACTTCATGCTCAACGGGCGGCCGGTGTACTTCATCGGCCATTCGAACGCGCACGTGATGTCGGCAGCTGAGGAGGGCGACCCGGGCTATCTGCGCTACTCGCTGACCCAGTGGCGCAAAGCAGGCATCAACACGGTTACGCCCTGGCAAGGCGCCGCCCGCCGGCCCACGCTGCATCCCCTCCTGGACATCGCCGACGAGATGGGTATGGCCATCCTCCCCATCCCATGGCTGCCCATCGGCATCTATGAGACCGAGACCCCCAAACAGCGGGCCGAATGGGAGCGACTGCACCGGCGCTACATCGAGCGCTACCGCCAACACCCCTCGGTGCTGGCCTGGATGCTGCAGTGGGGCTCCCACGCCCTGGACTTCTGTCCAGCCGCGCTGGACGGGCATCTCGGCTTTGAGCAGGACCCCAACGGCGCTTACACGCGCACCTTGCAGTTCGTTGCGACGGTGGATCCGACGCGCCCAACGTTCGGGATCAGCAGCGGTGACCTGGGGGCAGCCTGGACGACCATGGGCTACCAGGGCTTTGACGTGGACTTGCAGGAGCGCGAGAACTGGCCTTTGCGGTGGGCCCGGCGCCGTCACAAGCCGCTGATGCCCTGTGAGTTCAGTCTCCCCTACTACCGCGACTGGTTTGCGCGCACGCCGCGCCGCTCCGGCCAGGCCCAGTACAGCCCCCAGGGAACACAGAGCCTCGCCACCGAGTATGGAGCCATGGTCCTCGGGCCGACGGCTTACGATCGGGAGCCCGATGAGTACCTCGCCAGTCTGCAGAAGCCGCCCGGGGACGTGACGAAGTCGCAGGCCTACTGGGACACCAAGCTGCTCTTCGCCGACACTCTCCGCGCCTGGCGGGCCTGGGGCATTTCCTTCATCTACCATGCGGAGGTGCCCGCCTTCTTCAGCGGGCAGTTACCACCCATGCCCACCGTCGCCGGGGTGGATCCGCGCCGCTTCAGCGCGACCCCGGCGGGGTTGCATGGTTCGCTGCAGGCGCGGGACGAGCTGTCCGACTTTGGCGAGCGCGTGCAGGCGGCGACTGCCCCGCGGGTGGCCTTCATCGGCGGGCCGGACGGGCGTTTCACGCTCAAGGACCACGCCTACTGGTCGGGCGAGACCGTACGCAAGGCTCTGGTCATTGTCAACGACACGGACGAGACCTTGGCCCTGCGTGCGGACTGGGCTCTGCGCAGCGCGGACGGGCAGACCGCGGCCCAGGGGTCCCTGTCGGCCGCAATTGCACCCGGCTGCCAGGAACTCGAGAAAGCGACTATACGGCTCAAGGCCCCGCCGGTCCAGCAGAGGACCGACTTCCAACTCGCCATCACGGCCCGGACGGCGCAGAATCAAGCTCTGGATGTGCCCTCCTTTGCTCTAACGGTCTTCCCGAAGGATCCGTCGATGCCCCACACGCCGGGCGGGACGGTCATCTTCGACCCGGCCGGCGACACGGAGCGGGCTCTCGAGGACCTCGGTGTGAAAGCTGCGCCACTTCCCCAGCGGCTGTCTGCGGCCAATCGCCTCATCATCGGGCGGAGTGCCCTGTCAGATGCGAGCGACCGGGAGCGTCTGGCCGCCGCTGGCTTCGATGAGGCCGTGGCGGGCGGCATGAAAGCGCTCGTCTTCGAGCAGGCCCCCGCAGGCTGGGACGGCACGCGGCTGGGCCTACGGCTGAAGCGCCTGGCCACCCGCCGGGCCTTTGTCCGCGCCGCCGGGCATCCGGTTCTGGATGGCCTGGCAGAGCCCGACTTCACCTACCTGCGAGGCGACAGCAACGTGCTGCCTCCCTACGCCGACCCTGACCCGCAGACCGACAGCTATCCCGAACACTTCTGGCACTGGGGCAATGACAACATCGTGGCCACTCACACCATTGAGAAGCCGCAAGTGGGCGCCTGCCGGGCGCTACTGGACTGCGGCTTCGACCTCGCTGAGACCGCGTTGTTGGAGAGCGCGCGGGGTGATGGGATGATGTTGTTCTGCCAGGTGGATGTGACCAACCGGATCGGTCAGGACCCGGTGAGTACCCGCCTGGCGCTGAACATGCTGCGATGGCTGGAGACGCCATCTCCCCGGCCCGGCGGCGTGCCGCTGCGGGATCTGCAGCGATACCGCCGACCGGAACAGCAGTTTGTGGGCTGGCGGGCATCGGTTCCGCCTGTGGCCGGGTTGCAGGCGGGCGATCTGTTCTTCCGGGACAAGCTGGCGCTACCGGCCTACGCCACTGGGGGCGAAGCGCCGCTCTTCACATGGGTCGAAACGGATCGAGGAACAGGATGGGCGACCAGCCTGACGGTCGACGATCTCACCAGTGCCTGGCAGAAGGCCAAGCTGGGGAGGGTCGAGGCCGCACTTCGTGTCGCCAACGGGGAACGGGTTCTAGAAGGCCCGGCCCTGTCCCTCGGCGACGACCCGGAGCGTCTATACCCCCACAACTGGCGTCGGCTTCCGGAGATGGACGACAACTTCGACCCCTACACGTACTGGCGATGGTAGGTCGCGGTGAGCGTGCACGAACGACGACGAAGTGAGCACTGGTGCTCTGCGCGTCGACGTGCGGCCCTGAGCACGCCCCGAGCCCACTCGCTGAGACGCGCCAAGTGGGCGGATGACTCTGCGGGATGGGGTTGCGACGGACGCGTCGGATGGAATGTCTGGGGGAGCCGGTCCGGGCCGCGAAGCACAGGCAGAACCGCTGCATCCGCCGGAATCAGGGCTCAAAGCGGCGATCTCGGACGGCTAGGAGCCTGGCGAGGTTCCGGAGAACTTCACCATTCAACCTCGCAATCTGCTCAGGTGTGAGACACAGGTATACGTGCGGATTGTCAGTGGTCTCGACGCCTGCCATGGGCCGTAAGGCCCCACAACTTATCTGATGCGCTCTGCAACCAAAGCGGGGAACCCGAGCGCGCAGCCCATGCCCCGGTTGGGCTACGCAAGGCACCGGCTCCGACAGGCCATGCATCGCAGCGGCGGTTCGTGGGGCCGGTTCGTCTCGGGGGTGTGATGCAGGTCGGTCGGTCACGCAGCCTCCCGGTGGTAGTCGCTGATCAGGCCGCCAAGGACCTTGCGGCGGACGACCTTCCCGTCGAGATGACTTGCGACGGAGCCGTCAGGTGGGCACAGCTGCAGCGACCGATGCGGCCGTCGGGCGTTGTAGTAACGCACGAACTCGGTGAGGGCCCATCGAAGGTGGCGCTCGTACAGGACGATGTGGTCCAGGCACTCGTTGCGTGCCGAGCGAATCCAGCGTTTCGCGCGACCATTGATATCCGGTGACCGAGCGGGTAGCAGCACCGGCTTCGTG
>CBFDAZ010000480.1:0-4997 GCA_965602825.1 uncultured bacterium | reverse complement strand
CGGCTACTCGTCGTTGGCACTGCCCCAGACGATGGCCCCTGAGACCGGGGGATCGATGCACTCTGGGGCAAACCGGTCGCGATTCCTGTCGACTACGCGGGGTGCGCCTGCCTGCAATGCGAGCCCGTCGGTTGCCGCCTGAATGAGAGTTGGGTTCCGGCTGTGGAGAAACACTGGCACGATGTGATCGAAGCGATCGGGCGGGAAGGCCTCGATGAGCAGTGGCTCCGAGCCTGGTATCCCTTGGCGGATGTAGTATTCGTGGGCACTCGCGATGACCGAGAGGTCGCGCTCGTCCAGGGCGCGCCTAAGGCGCCGATGGCATCGCTCGCTGCCGATCTCACCAAGGGCCCAAGCCGCCTGTCCTGGTTGCTGGGGAGGAGTCTATCGATGGACAAAGGGGGATTCCTGCACCTTCATCAAGGGGCTCGTCGGCGAACCTGATGCGCCGAGGCCCCAGCGGTAGTAGTTCGCTTCGCCCGTGATGGCTCTGATCGCCCGCCTGAACGGCTCGTTGAGTCCGTAGGGAATCCCGGGGAGTTTCTTCACGTCCGTCGTTGCCGCCGCCTGTTTCAGAGCCCCGACCGCGATTCGGAGATCCACGCTCGCCTCGGGAGGCTGGGAATCCAGAATGCAGGCAGAGCGAATCCGGGCGGCAGGAACAGGATAGGTCAACGCTTCGGTCAAGACCGGCGCTGCATCCCTGTAGTGTCCCAGATTGCACAGCCCTTCAGCGGCGGTCAGGCGCACGCTGACCGACTCATCCTGCAAGGCCGCCCGCAACGCCGGCATCACTGCGGAAACCGTCTCGGGTCCACCGGACTGACAGGCGACCACCAGACCTAGCACGCCCCAGAAACGAACAGCCGGATCGGCATCCCTGGCCCGTTCCCTCAACTCGGGAATTGCTCGCTGTCCCTGGAGTTGCAGGTCGGCTGTCTCGAGAATCCGCTCGTAGTTCCCCAGTTCCTGTCCGAGATCCCAGAGCGATGCTTTCGCCTTGGCGCGTTCAAGCAACTCGGTCTCGTCGAGGATACCCAGGTCGCGCGTCTCGATCATCCACTGGCGGAGCCGACCGCGCATCTGCTCCAGTACCTCCCCGTACTCCGGATCGTCGGCCACGTTCTTGACCATGTGTGGATCGTTCTCCGAGTCGTAGAGCTCCTCAACCGGCTTGAAGCGCATGGTGACCAACTCCTGATCGCCGGTGAGCTTCCCTTCTCTGGCCAGTTCCACCCACTTCCGCAGAACCGGCGCATCAAACTCGAAATCCTCGTAGGGCTTGTAGGGGAGGTGAGGGTAGAAGTTGCGCTGGTACCTGTACCGCTTGTCGCGAATGCTACGGACCATTTCAAAACGGCTGTCAAGCCGGTCACGGCCGGCAACCACGTAGTCGCGCTTCTTCGCTTCGCTCTTGCAGAGCAGCGCCCGGCCGTGCATGTAGGCCGGGGGGGTGATCCCCGCCAACTCGAGCACCGAGGGCCCCATGTCCATCAGCATCACCATGTCGTCGACCACAGAGCCCGGCGGGGCGGGGGACAGATGCTGGTACTTCTCCGGATAGCGCACGATCAGCGGCACATGCGTCCCTTGCTCCCACGCCGTATGCTTGCCGCGCGGCATACCCACGCCATGGTCTGCCCAGACGATGACGATCGTGTCGTCCCACAGCCCGTCTTCCTTGAGCTGGTCTATGAGTTCATCAGTTCTGTAGTCCACCTGCGTCACGGAGTCGTAGTAGCGCGACCACGCTTGGCGGAACGCGGGGGACTCGGGATGGTATGACGGAAGCGGCGCGTGTGTCGGGTCGTGGAAGTCCTCTGGCTTGAGTCGATCCAATCGCTGCTTGACGATGACGTCTTCCGGGATCTTGGTGATGCTGGAGTGGCATTCCTGCAGATCGAACTTGGCGAAGAACGGCTGGTCCTTGCCAGGGCGGTTCCTCCAATGGGCTTGGTGGCTACTCTCATGCCATCCCGCGCCGCCCATGTTGTAGTCTTGCTTGGCGTTGTTTGTGGTGTAGTAACCGGCTTCGCGCATGTAGCTGGGGATCATCCTCAGGAACGCCGGCGGCTTCCCAACGTGGCTGCGATGGTGCATCGTTCCGAGCGACGAGGGATACATGCCGGTCACCACACTCGACCGCGACGGGGAGCACACCGCTCCTACTGAATAGGCGTGAGTGTAGCGAATGCCTTCTTCGGCGAGGCGGTCGAACACTGGAGTGTGGGCATACGCGTCCCCGTAGCAGCCCATCATCGGCGTAATGTCCTCGAGCGCGATGTAGAGGATGTTCGGCTTCTCCGGGGTGGTCGGCTCCACTGCGCTGGCTCCTCTCGCTGCGGCGAGAGTGGCGCCCGCGCCGAGGCCACGCAGGAAACGGCGGCGGTCGACTCTCATGGGCGGCTCCTGGTGTCTTGCGGCTGTGTTGGGCCGGCATTCGCCGTAGGGATCAAGGCGCCCCGGCGCTGGCAGGACGGTCAGCCGTTCGTGGCCGTGCCTCACTATCCGGACATTCCACACCCACCCATTGCCGCTTGCCGCTACCCGGGAGCTTGCGTCACCCTCACGATGGCCAGCGAGTGCGGCGGCAACTGGGCCTGCCCCTCCCGGAAGATCAGTTGCCCGTCCACAGGCTCTACGCGATCGGGATGCTCGATGTCGTTGTACGCATCGGGCGAGTCGCCGACGAGGAGTGTCGCCTGGAATGCGCCCGACAACGGGACATCGCCAAGCAGCACAGTGCACTCGGTGGCTCCGGACGGATGGCGATTCACTAACGCGATCGACCACACCCGACCCGTCTCGTCGACGGTAGCGACCGCATCGGCCACCGGTACGAACCGGTCGCCATGGACGAGCATCCCTGCGTCTACGGCCGTCTCGGCGATGTGGCTCCCGAGCAAGTTGGCGTACATCGCAATTGCGTGGAAGTGGGTGCGCCGGACGATGCCCTCCGGGTGCACGTAGAGAGGCCCGGTTGTGTTGACGAGGGGCGCGATGTTCGCCATGCCCACGTCCTCCGCATGGCGCAGGCAAGCGTTCAGGAATGACGCAGAGAAGAGCGCGTCCGCCATCGTGTAGAGCGCGGGGTCCAGGTTGCGACCCCGCGCGTCAACGAGCCGGACCACCTCCGGGTCTTCGTAGTCCTGAACCGTCTTGCGCGGGAAGCCTGGGTGATGCCACGAGCGGAGATTCCACTCGTCAAACGCGATCTTGACCCGATCCCGATAGCCGGACTCATCGAGGATGTCGACAGCCTCGCCTATCAACGTCTCAGGGCCTTCGGCCTCCATCATGCAGTCGAGGTAGCTGGGCTCGTGCAGCTCGGCCCAGTTCGGAATCCAGTAGTTGTGTATCGAGATGTAGTCGAGGTACTCTCCTGCGGCCTCGAGGAGGGGGAGCGTCCATCTCCGGTCGGTGAGCGCGGCCACGGTGAGCTTGATTGTCGGGTCCGCATCCCGCATGGCCTCTGCCGCCTCACGCACGAACGGTGCCCATTCCTCAGGCGTCTTGCTGCCGATCTCGTGTGAGCCCCAGTTCTCGTTCCCGATGCTCCAGATAGGAACGGCGAGGGGTGCCGCGTGGCCACTTGAACGACGAAGATCGGCGGCCTCACCGTCGGTGCCATTGCAGTATTCGACCCACTCCCGCATCTCGGCAATCGTGCCATTCCCCGCGTTGTTGCAGATGTACGGCTCCCACCCCATGCGGCGGCAGAGCGCCACAAACTCATCGGTCCCGAATGTGTTCGGCTCCGGAACACCCCAGGCGATGTCGTCGGTCGTCCGCCGCTCGGCGCCAACGCCCTCCCGCCAGTGATAGCCGCTTGCATAGCACCCTCCCGGCCAGCGGACGACAGGCACTCGAAGCTCTCTGAGGGCCTCCAGCACATCGGTGCGGAAGCCACTCTCATCGGCGAGCGGGGAGCCGGGCTCGAAGACCCCACCGTAGATCTGACGGCCGAAGTGCTCCAGGAACCCGCCGAAGACCATCGGGCTGTACGGTTTGGGCTCCGTCCCGGTATCGATGCGCACTTCCATCGTCTGCTTCTCCCGCAAGTCGACCGGCTTGACGGCCACGTCATCGTACCAGGCCTGGCCGGTCGAGCTGCCCCAGCCGCCGAACAGGCAGTTGATCTCAAGCGTCGTGGGCTCCGGACCCGTTCGGAAGACCGTGGAGACTTCCTGCCAATCGCTGCTGCCCGTCACAGCCTGCGTCAATGCGCCAGGCAGATTCTGGATGTTGAGCAGGGCCCCGCGTGCTCCCTTGACGTTGCGGGTCCGGATCCACCCCGAGAGCCGGTAGAAGGTGCGTGGCTCGAGGGCGATCGTCGCCGTCCAGGCCGCGTCGGCGCCCCCGGTTGATCGGATGGACAGGCATCGGCCCGTCCGTCCCGTGGAGACGATCTCCCAACGGGCGCTGCCTTCGGTGCCCTGCCAGGCCCGCGAGACCCAGCCTACGGGCGCGGGCGTAACATCCTCGAACGAGGGGTTCGGCAGCAGGTTCTCGGCTGCGGTGTCGGCGCACGCGGTCGCCAATACGAGTGTCGTGACAAGCCCTGCCCCTGACGCCTTCACATTTCGCTTCTCCCATGACCCCCATACGAGGCTGTGGTCGCAGTTCTCCGGTTGAGCAGTCAGCCTGTGGCTCCAACCCCTGGCCAGCCGGCGGCGCCATCTGCGTCGCTCACCTCGGTATCGGGATCGTCTGAGGGTGCTCGATCATGTGCGGCGGAGATGTGTGGACCGAATAGAAGGGCCACAACAGGGGCCACGACCACCCTCCCGAATTGCAGACCGGCATCCCATTTCGACCCGCCGGTCGGGAGTGCCTGCCGTCCAGGCCACATCAACTCGAGCTCGTCGCGCGCGGCCACAACTCACAGCGAGGGTCTCAAAGTCGGTGGTCGGCTACCCGGCGTGGCAGGCCAAACCGCACATCCCGGCTTCCTCCGCCAGCACACATAGATCGCCGAACCTTGCGAGGCTAGCGAG
>CBFDAZ010000479.1:0-5004 GCA_965602825.1 uncultured bacterium | reverse complement strand
GGAGGTCGCGGAAAAGGTGAGGCGGATGTCGCCGGTCGAGGTGCGGCTCTCGGCGGCGGAGGCCCGCATAGCAGGATTCAGCGAATTCGAGGAACCCTTCACCGAAGCCGAGGCCCTGGCCGAGGCCCAACGGTGTCTGGCCTGCACGGCCGGCGCCTTCGTGGACGATGAGCGCTGTGCCGGCTGCCTGACGTGTGTCCGCATCTGTCCCTACGGGGTGGCTACAGTAGAGAAGACAGCCGCCATGCCCGAGGAGATGTGCCAGGCATGCGGCATCTGCGCCGCGGAATGCCCGGCCGCGGCCGTCGCCCTCAAGCGCTTCGGCACCAACCGCATGCGGGAAGAGCTGGCCGAATTGCTCAGTCGCGTGCCGGAGGCCGAGCTGCCGCGTCCGCTCATCGTTTCGTACTGCTGCCTGTTCGAGGTCACCAGCCGTCCCTTCGTGCGGGAGGAACCCAGCCAACTGGCGGAAACGGGCATTGCCCGGGTGATGGTGCCGTGTGTGGCTCGGTTGAGCATTCCTGATCTGCTGGCGCCCTATGAGCTGGGAGCCGATGCCGTGGTCGTCATCTCGTGTGCGGAGGGTGAGTGCATGTACCCGACGGCCGAGGACAGGCTGAGCGCCCGCATCCGCCGCGTGAAGAGCTTCCTGGACGAGATCGGTCTTGGCGCCGAACGGCTGGACCACTGGCAGACCGAGGGGTCAGCCGAGGTATCGTGGACTGCCTTCTGGGAGATCTCGAAGCGCAAAGTGCAACAGGTCATGGCCGAGGAAGGGGCGGAGTGATCGATGATTGTCGGCGAGAGGAAGCCCTTCGGGCAGGTCAAGGGGTTCATCGAGGACTACGACAAGATCCTCATCGCGGGATGCGGGAGCTGCGCCACGGTCTGTCTGGCGGGCGGGGAGACCGAGGTAATGACGCTGGCCTCGGGGCTGCGCATTGCCTTCCTCCGGGAGGAGAAGGAGAAGGAGATCCTGGAGGACTGCGTCACCCGACAATGCGAGCCGGAATTCGTTGACCCTCTGGTTGAGCGCGTCCGCAACGAAGGGGCAGAGGCCGTCCTGTCGCTCGCCTGCGGCGTTGGGGTCAATCTGTTGGCTGAGAGGCTCGAAGACGTCCCCGTCTTCCCGGGACTGGACACCAAGTTCTTCGGGGGAACCACCGACGCTGGCGTCTGGGTGGAGATGTGCGCCGGCTGCGGCGACTGCATTCTGCACTTGACCGGCGGCATCTGCCCGATCGCTCGGTGCGCCAAGTCCATGCTCAACGGGCCCTGCGGGGGCAGCAACGACGGCAAGTGCGAGATCAGCCCCGATATCGAGTGCGGCTGGGCGCTGATCATCGAGCGCATGAAGCGCCTGGGGACGCTCGATCAGCTTGACCAGGTCATGCCGCCCCGCGACTGGTCCGCCGGGCACTTTGGCGGCCCACGCCGCGTCGTCCACGAGGAACTGCAGGCCGGTACGCTCGATGAGTGACCAGAAGGTAGCTTGCGTCTCTGGGTGAGAATTCATGAAAAGCGGAAGCAACCTGGAACGTGTCCTGGAGGCTGGGGAGTTCGCCGTCACGGCTGAACTGGGGCCTCCGATGGACTGTAACGCGCAGGTCGTGCTGGAGAAGGCGCAGCTGCTCAAGGGGTGTGCGGATGCCTTCAACATCACTGACAACCAGACGGCCGTGGTCCGGCTATCCAGCATTGCGGCTGCGGTGCTGATCATGCGCGAGGGGCTGGAGCCGGTGATGCAGATGACCTGCCGGGACCGCAACCGCATCGCCATCCAGGCAGACATCCTGGGGGCTGCGGCCCTCGGCATCCGCAATTGCTTGTGCATTGCCGGGGACCACCAGTCGTTCAGCGCCGCGGGGCGGCTGAAGGGCCACCCGGGGGCCAAGAACGTCTACGATGTGGACTCCATCCAGCTTGTCGCTATTCTCAAAGGACTTCGCGACGATGGCCAGCAGCAGGGCGGTGATCCGGTCGAGGTTCGGCCACCGTTGTTCATTGGGGCGGCCTGGACGCCGATGGCGGACCCGATCGATTACCGCCCGATCCGCCTCCGCAAGAAGGTCACCGCCGGCGCTGACTTCATCCAGACCCAGGGCGTCTACGACGTGGAGCAGTTCCAGGGCCAGATGAGGGAAGTCGTCGGCATGGGTCTGCATGAGCGAACCGCGATCCTCGCCGGGATCATCGTTCCGAAGAGCGCGGCTATGCTGCGCTACATGAACGCGAGCGTCGCGGGTGTGAACGTACCACCGGCTCTCATCGATCGCATGAACGCTGCGAAGGAGAAGGCCGGCGACGACAAGCAGCAAGCCCGGGTGAACCAGGAGGAAGAGGGAATCCGGGTCACGGTCGAGTTGATCGAGCAGGTCCGCGAGCTCGAGGGAGTACGCGGCGTCCACATTCAGGCGATCGAGTGGGAGAAGAGGGTGCCCGAGATCGTCGAGCGCGCCGGACTCTTGCCGCGCCCTGCAGTCCCCGAGGCTGAGCCCGTGCGGGCTGAGACGTAGCTCGCGCGAGCGACGCGCATAGGAGGCCAGACCATGCCCGAGTCCAGAGGCACGGTCCTCGTAGTTGAGGACAACGCTGATGAGGCACAGATGATACGAATGATCTTGGAGCCGGAGGGCTATAGGGTCACCTTGGCCCCCGACGGTCAGGCGGGGTTGGAGCAGGTGGAAGTCGGGAAGCCCGACCTGATCATCCTCGACGTCATGATGCCAATCCTTGATGGCTTTGCCATGTGCGCGAAGCTGCGTGAGGACCCCGAGTACAAGACCATCCCGGTTATCCTGCTCACGGCGGTTGCCGATCGCGTGCGCGACACCAAGTACCCAATTGATGGTGTCCTGCGAGCCGAGGCCGAGGAGTATCTCGAGAAGCCCGTTGATCCCAAGGACCTCCTCGCCGCGGTCGAACGGCGGCTCAGGTAGCGCACGGCGAGGCAGGCTGTGGCCGAGGCGGCACCCATGGGCGAGCCGGCAAGAGTCAACTGCTGGGAGGCCGTTGGCTGCGGCTACGGCCCGGGCAGCGCGGAGGTCTGCCCCGCGGCAGTCGACACCACGAGCAACGGCGTGAACGGTGGCGTCAACGCCGGTCGGATCTGTTGGACGGTGACGGGCACCCGGTGCCTCGGACAACCCGGAGGCTCCTTCGTTGACAAGCTGGACGCCTGCCTCCAGTGCAGCTTCTTCGGGACCGTCAAGGCGGAACAGGGCGAGGAGTTCCGGCTGCTCAAGCTCGGGCAGGGACTTCGCGATCTGCCTGGTCTGCATGCCACCATCGTCCGAATAGAGTCATTCATCCGGATCCACGAGGAGTTGCACGCGGAGTTCGATCTGCGTCGCCTGATCGAGCAGATTGCCGATGAGGCTCAGCGGGCTGTGAGTGCCGAACGCAGCGTTGTGTTCCTGATGGAGGGCGATCCACCACGACTGCGGGGCGAGATGCGGCTGCGACGAAACCGAATCCCGGTCAGCATCCCAGTGGACGAGGCAAGCGCGGTCGGATCGGCCGCGCTCCATGGCGAGGTCGTCAACGTAAGAGACCCCTACCGCAAGCTGGAAGCCGCGGAAGTGCCTCCCGCCTTCAACCAGGACTTCGACCGGCAGTGCAATGTGCGTACCCGCTCGCTTCTCGCGGTGCCGATCCGTGGGTCGGATGGCAAGCCCATTGGCGTGATCACGGCTGCGAACAGCGCGCACGGCGCCTTCTCCGCCGATGACCGATGGTTCCTGGAGAAGTACGCGCTGCAGGCCGGGTTCGCTGTGGAGAAGACCCGATTGCTCGAGGACAGCTTCCTGGCCGGTCGCTTCGCTTCGTTCGGCGAGACGATAGCCGGATTGTCGCACTGCCTGAAAGGGATCACTCACGCTTTGCGCGGTCTCACCTACATCATTCGGCAAGCGGTTGAGTCCGGTCGTCTCCATGACGTCGAGGCGGCTTGCGAGATTCTCGATCGTCAGGTGCAGCGGGTGGTCAACCTGTCAGTGGCTGTTGCCGCATACGATCTGGAGCGCCGAGGCGGCCCTGCAGATGGGGAGGTCAACGAGATTGTGGGCGACGTGGTGAGCACGCTCAGCGAGGAGGCTCAGGCCCGAGCGATCCGCCTCGAGACCCACCTGGACAACCGGCTTCGTCAGTGCACCGGCGATCGGGTTCTTATCTACCGCTGCCTGGTCAACCTCCTCGCGCACGCCTTCGATTGCTCCCCGGCAAGTGGCGGCCAGATAGTGGTTGGCACTCAGAGTGCGGGTCCGACCGAGGCGGTGATCGAGGTGTTCGACAGCGGAGCCTGTCTGGACCCGAAGTCCCAGGCACAGCTTGACGATCTTCTCTCGGGCACGGACAACGCCCATGGGATCGGGCTGCCTACTGCCGTGCAACTGGCTCGAGACGGCGGCGGCCGCCTCGAAGTGCAGGTGCGGCCCGGCGAGGGCACGGCCTACCGCCTGCGCCTGCCCCTGAGGACCAATCCCCTGCCCGACACTCCACAAGCCTAACCGCCCGCCGCTCTGTGTCACGGCTGCGTGGCCCCCAGGTCGCAGCAACCCGACCCCCGCGACCGCACACCCGAGCCCTCTGCCGTCGTCCCATGGCTGTCAGCCAAGCAGACGGGAGAGCAAGCTGCGCTGTACGCCGATGGCGTCCGCCGGGCAGGCCTCCATGCAGCAGAAGCACTCGACGCATAGGCCTCGGTCCACAACAGCATGTCGTTCGATCGATATCGCGCCGACGGGGCACACCTCCGCACAGCCTCCGCAGGCGATGCACTTGGCTCGGTCCACCCGAGGCCGGACGTACACCAGCTTCTGCCCAAGGCTACCCAACGCAGGCGGGAAGCTGCGCAGGAGGCGGGGCGGGCGAGCGATGCTGGCCCGAAGGCCTGCCGGGTCAGCGCCCACGAGGGTGATCTCGTCAAGGTGCGTGGGCCCAAGACCCTTAGCGCCCGCAGCACGTGTCAGACCCACCTCCCCGCTCATCCCGACCAGGTCTTCC
>CBFDAZ010000478.1:0-5012 GCA_965602825.1 uncultured bacterium | reverse complement strand
GCGTTGTAGGTGTACTCCGCGAGGACCGCGGGCGGAGACTCGTTGAGATCCAGCTTCTTCAGCATGTTGCCGACATCGTCGTACTGGAACCCGTGCCAGTAGACGACCTCCTGGCTGCCCGTCACCTGCTTCTCCTGGGTCAGGCGGCTCGCCTCATCGTACCAGTACGTCGTCACCTTGCCGTCATCGTCGGTTAGTGTCTCGCGGTTCCCGTCCTTGTAGTGCGTGTAGGTGTGCCGCGAGATCGTCGCCTCGCCCTTGTGGTTGTGCAGATCGGTCAGCCAGTTGCGGGCGTTGTAGGTGTACTCCGCCACGACGCCGTTGGGGTAGCTGAGCGTCTTCCGGTTCCCCACCTTGTCATACGTGTAGCTGCTCGTCCCCTCCTCGGGATCGGTGACCGTCTTCAGCCGGTTCGCCTCGTCGTAGGTGTACGTGGTGCTGTTGACCGATGAGTTGACGGTGAGCTTGAACTCGACCTTATTGCCGGCCAGGTCGTAGTCGTACTCCAGCACCCAGCCCTGAGCCTTCGTCTCCTTGGTCAGACGGTTGCGGGCATCGTACTCGTAGCTCGTCGTGCCGTGGCCATCGACCATGCTCAGCCGGTTGCCGGCATAGTCGTAGTCATAGGTGACACCGGCCTCGCTGCCCGGATAGCTGATCGTCTCCACACGGTTGCGCTCGTCGTAGGTATAGGTGGTGGTGTCCTGCTCCTGCAGGCCGTCCTTCTTCGTCTTCTTCTCGACGCGGTTCCCGTTCTTGTCGTAGACCTCCTCAACCGACGGCACGTTCCCAGGCTCTTCCTCATCATCCGGCGGGTTGTCGGGGTAGTACGTCTTCGTCAGCCGGTTCATCTCGTCATAATAGAAGTACGTCGTGTGACCCTCGAGGTCGATCTGCTGGGTCTTGCGGCCCACGTCATCATACACATACGTCGTTACTGCCTCTCGGCCTGCTGGTACCGGTCGCCGTAGGCTTTCTGCAGACGGCAAGGCACGCACCTCCGCTACCGTAGGTATCGCTCGCGAGGCTCACCTCCAAGGACCGTGCACCCCCTCAGACACTGCCTCTCCCTGACGCTGGGCGCACAGCGCCCTGCGCGCTCGCCAAACTCATTCGTCGCGGGCTTCTCGCAGGCGGCGCGCGGCAATCTGGATGATCAACGTTGGCCAGACAAGCAATCCTCCTACTGCGGCCACTACAGAGAGCGCCAGGAGGCCCCACCACTCGATCCACAGGGGCGGGCGGGTCTCCCAGATAAGGTCACTCAGCTCGACCAGCGCATAGACGCTCACCACCCCTAGGACCCCCCCAAGCATTCCCACTATGCACGTCCCCACCGCCCACGCCACTACGCGCGCTACGGCGTTTCTCGTGCCACTCCTCACATGTGCTCAGCCTCCCTCCTACTTCCTCCCTATCCGCTGCTCTCTCGCGCGGAAGAACGCCTCAAGCTGCGCGGAGAGCGGCCCTGATTGAAAAACGGGGACAGTCACCCATTCTCCTGCGCCACCCACAGTGCCTGGCAAGCGCAGATGCAGTTGGCGCGAGGAAGCCGGTTGTCTCCTGGCGGGAGATAGGTGACCTTCCCCGGTTCTCCCCCTACCTTGCCAGCGGGGTCCATACCTCCATGAACGACACGCCACGGTTCGCCCAGGCGAAGTACGGGATGAGTGTGATGTCAACCGTACCCGACGTCGGGTCCGGCAGCGGTCGCGGTCCGAGCTCGCGGTAGAGCGCATCGCCCCACGGGCGTTCTGCCTGGACCTCGACGGTAGCCGCTGTCTCCCTGACGAACTGATCCCTGCCCTCGAAAGTCAGGCCCTGTCCGCTGAGAGTGACGACGCCTCCGAGCAGGTTCTTCTCGAAACGTGGCTCGAACTCTGTGTTCTCGGGAAGGAACACGCCTCTCTCCCAGGTCTCGGCTCCACCCCCGTCCACGGGTAGCTCCAGGCAGTACACCACCGGCCCGCGCATCACCGCGACGTAGTTGCGGAGCTCCGCAACGGCCGGGTTGGCCTCGATGAGGCGGACGCGCATGGGCAGCTCCAGCTCGATTGCATCGCCCGCCCGCCAGGCGCGTCGCACTGCGGCGTAGGTCCCGGGGTCGCAGTCCTGCCGTTCGTCGTTCACTCGCAACTCGGCACCCTCCGCCCAACCCGGGATCCGCAGCATGAGAGCGAACTCCGGGTCGGGCGCCTCCGTCAGCGTGACCCTGACGCGGCCATCCCACGGGTAGTCCGTCTCCTGCTCCAGAGCGACCGTCGAGCCGTCGGGCAGCCTGGTTCTAAGCGCGCTCCCGCCGTAGAGGTTGATCCAGATGCCCTCGTCTGACCGGCTGTAGGCCCACGTGTGGAGCCCGGCTACCGTGCGAGCGACCTGCGGCGGGCAGCAGTAGCAGCTATGGATGTGCCAACGGGCGGCCGTGTGGTGGTTCGCCGGCCCGCTCTGCTCCCCGGTCCACTTCAGTGGGTTGCAGTAGAAGAACCTCTCGCCGTCGATGCTCACGGCCGAGAGCGCGCTGTTGTACAGCACAAGCTCCATGATGTCGGCGTACTTCGCGTCGCCCGAGATGCCCAGCATGCGCCAGTTCCACATCGCGTTGCCGATGTTCGAGCAGGTCTCGGCATAGGCGCTCCGACTGGGCAACTCGTAGTCCGCGAGAAAGGCCTCGTGGACCGGATCGCCGCGCGACGATGTGCCACCGCCGGAGCCGACCGCTCCGGTGACGTACATCCTCCGGGCCGTCACGCTCTGCCAGATGCGCTCGAGGCCGGCGCGCAGGGCATCGTCGCCCGTTTCGGCATACAGGTCGGTCGCGCCGCAGTACAGGTACGTCGCACACACCGCGTGCCCGACAGCCTCCGTCTCCTCGCGGATCGGCACGCGGTCTTGCGTCTGGTCAGTGCCGCCGTTGCGGTGATCGCCTCCCCCGGGGGACGAGCCCCGGTTCCCAATCAGGATCTGTGCGAGATCAAGGTAGTATCTTTCGCCGGTGGTCCGATACAGCTCGATGAGTCCCATGTAGGCTGACGGGTTCCATGGGAAGTGCACCAGCCGCGGCGGCCTGGGGCTGAACTGCTCCCACAGGAAGTCGGCCAGCTTCCGCGCGATCCGCAGGAAGCTGTGCTTGCCGGTGGCCCGATGGTGTATGGCTGCCGCGTGCAGCAGGTGCCCCATGTTGTACATCTCATGGCGATAGGGCATCCGGAGCCATTGGCTGGGGTCGTCGCCGATGTTCGTTGAGAGATACCCGGCGGGCGTCTGGGCCTTCTCAATGACCGCGATCCACTCGTCGAGCTTCTCCTCCAGCGTCGGGTCCTCGGTGACCGCACACATGATGGCCATGGCCTCCAGCCACTTGTAGCAGTCCCCATCGCTCCAGTCGGTGCCCTGATGGGTGCCCCCCTCAAGGCCCGCGGCAACGCGGAGGTTGCGGAGTTGCTCGGAGTTGTCCGGATCGAGAAGCGCCCGCTCGATGCTCGGGATCATGGCCGTGTGGCACAACTCGAACTTCTCCGCCCAGAACCCTGACGTCCAGTGCGCCTCGTCGAGATCCACGGGACGGAGCGCGCGATGGGGGCTGCCAGGTGCGCCCGGCGGGCCTTCTGCCCCGCCTGCGCTGGCCGAGGCCCAGGCAAGCCCGGCGACGATGAGGGCTCCTCCCAGGCACGGGCCGATCTCAGCCAGGCTCAGGACGCGCTCAGTGACGGCGAGGTGGCTCATAGTTGGCTCTCCCATGGCTCAGCCTGCATCCGGCGATGCGTTCGGCAACCCCTCTGCCCTGCCCTTCACGGGCCCCACGGGGCAGGGCTTTGGCCCCGGGCGCAGGGCCGACGGACAGAGTGCTGTCAGTCTCCCCGGGCCCCCGAACCTCACACGGAGGTTCCTGAAGCCCGGATCATGAAGCACCGTGGCGACTGGCGCAGACACGTGATCGGCGCCGGGGGCCCAAAGCCGCATGACCTCGAGACCCCTTCCATGCTGCACTGCAAGCCGCTCTGGCGGACCGGCAGACGGCGGATGGCTCGGCACAGGCCACGGCCGGAGAGAAGGCGAAACCGTAATCCCCTCAGTCTCCGCGACCGCTGACGGAGGGAAGGGAAGACTCACACCGTGGAGGCAGGCCAACATGGACGAGCAGCGCATCCGGGAGCTTGTGCTGCAGTTCAACACGACGAGGTTCGGTCAGATCGAGGCGGCTTGGGAGGAGCTGCACGGTCTCGGCGAGGCGGCTGTTCCGTTTCTGCTTGAGGCGTATCCCAAGGTGAAGCGGTGGCAGGGGCGCGCGTCCCTGGTCTTCTACTCCATCCCCTTTGCCCGGACCAGCCCACAGGCCTTTGAGCTCGGGCTCTCGGCCGTGCACGATCGGGCGACCATTGTCCGTTACCGCGCCTGCATGCTACTCGCATACTCGCTCGACCGCGAGGCCCTACCCACCCTTGAGCAGGCGCTCTCTCACCCCGACCCCAAGACCGTTGAGGATGCCCGGGCCGCCATCGACGCAATCGAGCATCAGAACCACCACTACTTCGTGGACCGCGATCACACGGGCAGACTGCACTGGGAACCGAACACCCCTGTGGATCCCGAGGGTTGGGCTGCGTGGTTGGAGGGCCACGCACCGGCGCCGTCGGGGACGGAAGCGGGTGACGAAGTCCCGCCATCGGACAGTGCTGCAGATAAGCGTCCTGGCGGAGCCCGTGGGTGCGCAGCGCCGGTCCTGCTCGCCCTGGCGGCCACCGGAATCGCAATCTGGCTCGTAGTGAATGGATGAAGATCGGGGGCCCGGGCAGACAGACCGCGGGGAGCGGATGACCATGGCCAGGCGTGGTGCGCGGCGTTCCGCCATCGTGGCAGCCTTCTGCCTGGGCGCGAGTCTCGCCGCCTGCAGGGGGGAGTCCGACATGCGCACGATGCTCGTCGCCGAGGGCGAAGACCTGATGATCGAGAGCTTCGGCGCGCGGCGGATCGTGCGCCTCGGCGAGACGTCCTTCATCGGTTACGCGGAGAAG
>CBFDAZ010000477.1:0-5013 GCA_965602825.1 uncultured bacterium | reverse complement strand
GTCGCGAAGCGACCGCAAGCGCCTTTGCGTTGGATGAAGTAGGGAACCAGACCGCCCAGATCGATGCCGTCGGGCAGACGACGTACTTCGGCTACGACCTGGCCGGGCGCCGGGTGAGTCGGAGCGATCCGGAGGGTCGGGTCACCTACTGGCAGCACAGCCTGGGCGGCAACCTCACCCGGCGGGAGCACGTGGGCGATGGGGCCAGGAGAAATGAGTATGCTGTCCCCCGATTCTCAAGCCCGAGGCCGGGGGCATCGAGTCCAGCGTTTTCGCTCACAACGTGGCTCTGCTCTGCCGGTTCCTCGCCATCATACAGTGCTCTGGGGCGCCATGGCACCAAGACAGTACTGTACCGGCGCAACCGGAGCATGCTGTCTGCGTCCAACCTCTTGGGACCCGTCCTGTATCCCCTGTGACGATGCCTGCGCCGGACGCACCGGGAGGGGGCACTGATGAGACACTCACGTATCGCTGGGGCCTGTGCCCTAGTCGTTGCCGCTGGAGCGTGTACCCATTCGCAGGTGCCGCTTGCCGACTTGTCCGGCACCCCGGTCGGCGACATGCCCGAGGGCTGGAGGCTGCGCGGAACCAACGGGCTTGCTTCGGCGCTGGCCGTCGAGGAAGTCGATGGCGGGCGTTGCGCGGTCCTCCGCTACAACTTCGAGGCCGAGCATCACCGGGGAGGGTGGCTGGGCGGCGCCGGACGCAAAACTTGCATCGTGGACTGCTGGACAGCAATTCCCGAAGGCCTGTGGCTGCTGGAGGTTGACCTGGAGGGAGACGGGTCTGGGCATGGGCTGATCATCAGCGTCGGCGAGCCCGACGCCGAGTGGTTCAACTACGACCTCGGCCGCCTCGACTTCGCCGAGCGTAAGACGCTTACCGTCGATCTCCGCACGAGCTGGCGCGACAGCGCCGGCCCGCGCGCGAACAAGCTGATCGAACCGCCTCTCGCACTGGCCAGCGTCAACCTCGAGCAGGAGCCCGGCGCGCCATTGAAGGGTGAAGTCAGGCTCTTCGGCGTCCGCGCCATTGCTGGCGAGCCAACCGGACTGGCGGCTCTTTCCCTTTCCTGGTCCCTGCCCGAGGGCGCAGCCTTCACCGTCGAGGAGGACGTCGCGCCCCACGTGAGTCTCGAGAACCTTGGGGCTGAGGACCTTTCCGGCAAGCTGACCTGGGTCGCCCGCTGCCAGGGGGAGACGGTGACGGAGGGCGCAAGCACCTTCACCGCCGAGGCAGGCGAGCCGGCCGTTCGTCGGCTGACCCTCGGCAACGTGCCCATCGGGTTCTACGATGTCGAACTGCGCGCCGAGATGGACGGGGAGCGTCGCACCTTCCGCAGCTCCTTCGCCGTGCTGCCTGCGCCTCAGCCTGATCCCCGTCTGAGGGTCGGAGCCGGGGAGTCGTATCCCTGGTTCACGGCTTCCGAAGGCTTCATCGACTACACCGCCCGCCTGGCGAGAATGGGCGCCTCCTGGACCCTCGCCTTCATCGCTTTCACGGCGTTCGACGGGCCCGGGGGTTCCGATGAGGCCGCCCGCCAGTGCGAGATCATCGACCAGGCTGCCGAGAACGACATCTCCTTAGTCTGCATGCTGGGCAACCTGCCCGCTGACCTTGTCGATCAGCAAACCAACCGAGCCGTCTGCCCGCTCGAGGACATGGTGTCCCGCTTCGAAGCAGCCACAGCCATGGCCGCCGAGGCCCTGCCCGGCCAAGTCAGCCACTGGGGTCTCCTACACCTCGACCGGTCCTTCTTCCCCGAACAACTAGCGCAACCGCTGCCGTCGCCGGACTACGCGCAGTACGTCGCTCGGTCTCGGGACGCGCTCGCCGAGGCCGATCCCGATGCCGGCTTCATCGCTGGCCTGGTCGACGATAGCTTCTTCCAATGGCCTCAGCGCGGCGACCTCACGTGGCCTGAAGGCGTCGGCTTCATCTCCGAGCGCCTCTTCTACGCGCACCAGGGGGAACTCGGCAGCGTTCACGAGGTGGCATCGGAGCTTGTGGGACAGCAAAGGGAGGGTGAGCTCGGCGATGACCTATGGCTGAAGGGGTGGTACGCGCGGGTGCCGTTGAGGAGCTGGGACCCGGGGAGGCAGTTCGCTGAGGGCGTGGCCATGTGGCTCGTCGAGGCCGTCCATGCAGCGCCGAACGCCCACGTGCTGTACACCGTCCAGCCCGAGCACCCCGAGCGCGGCGGCCTCATCGACCATGCCGACAACATCAACCTCGCCGGCGTCTCGTTTGCGATCCTCGCCGATCTCCTCCGCGACGCCGAACCGGACGGTGAATTCGCGATCGATGCCGTGCGGGGCTACCTGTTCACCTGCGATCGAGGAACGTCCGCGGCCCTCTGGCCTCAGCCCATCGATGGCCAAGCGACGCTCAAGCTCGAAGCGGCCGGCACCGTCGAGCACTACGGAGCGATTCGCCGCTACGCGGATGTACCTGAGGGCACGGCCGAGCTCACCTTGAGGCCCGGCATCAACCTGCTCCGCGGCGACCTCCACCTGTCCGCCGAGTAGCGCCGGTTCGCGTGCACTACCCGGCGATCCTCACCGGTTTCGCACCCACTGCTCCCCTCCTCCCCGGGTAAGGCCTTGCTTCGCGATGTGCTGCAGTGACGTTGGCCCTGGCTTGCCCCCTAAATAGGAACCCCCGATTCTCGAGGATCGGTTGGTGATCAGGCAGCCTCCTGGTGGCGGGGTCCGCGGGCGGTTGACGGATGCGATCCGGGCCACGGGGAGGCCGTGGTCAGGAAGTGGTTGACGCGGTTTTCCAGTTCGTGCATCGTCGAGCAGGTGTGGTTGCGGGTGACGTTGGCATGCAGCTCTTTCCATAGTCGCTCGATGGGGTTCTCGGTCGGGCAGTAGGGCGGCAGGAAGTGGAGCTCGATGTGCTTCAGTTGGGCCGTCGCTAGCGCTGCCGTAGTCGCTTGACTGTCATGGGCCCCGCAGTTGTCGAGGATGACGTGGATCTTCTGCGCGCGGGGGTAGGAAATCGGGGGACATCATACCTGTTTCCATTTCCGCACTTTCCAGCCACCCCTTCACCACCACGCATCATACATTGGCTTGTGGACCGCCAGGGCCAGTAGGCTCCAGGTGCAGGCGACGACGTATTCGCCGATGATCAGCCCGATGAAGAACGGCAGCGTGCGCCGGTACGCCTGATTGCCGCCATAGCGCAACAGGAGCGCCTTGCACACCGAGGCGATGACGAGGGACACCCAGTAGAAGTCAACGGCGTAGCTGAGGCCGAGCACGTAGCCCATCGGGTGGAGCCCCCACCACAGGAAGCGCGTCCGCATGGAGCCCAGCAGAACCGCAAAGGCCAGCCCACCCACCATGAACGTCCGCCCCAGGTTGTTCGGCGGCCCGGGCCGCACCAGCCAGGAGTTGAGGCGGTTGAAGGTATCATTGCCGACGCTCAGCACCTCGGCCGCCGCCTTGATCGCTCCGTCATGGAAGAACAGAGCCGGGAAGATGAGGAACCCGGCCGCGATGCTCGCGAGCGCCATGGCGCACAAGAGTGCCATCAGACGCGTGCGGTCCATGCGGATGACCTCCGACATCCGGAAGGCCTCCAGCACCACCGGCATCGGGTGGTTGCGGTTCAGCCGATTGAACCACCAAAAGAGCGCGAAGAGCGTCAGATTCTGCTTGCCGATGCCCTGGCTGCCAAGCCACACGATCAGCATGTCCTGCGGATTGACGAACAGCATCGAGTGAGAAGGCGGACCGACCTCCGCGCGAATGCGCGTGACGCCAACCGAGATGACGAAGTACAGCAGGAAGAACACCACCATGATGCCGGGCGACATGCCCATGGCTCCGCAGAGCACGGCCACCCCCACAACGCCGGCCGCGATCAGCCCTAGCGACAGGCGATACTGCCCGCCGTCTTGCTGGGGCGGAGGCGACCGGCCCATCACAATGTCCCACACCTCACGGAGATACCCGCGCATCGTCCAGACCATGAGCAGGACGATCGCCACCATTCCTCCCGCCGCCTGCTCTCCCTGGAACGGGAACCGGGGGATCTGCCACCAGCCCACCGCGCGGCCCACTACCCGCTGCGCCTTCCCGAACAGGTAGAACAGCCAACACGAGCCCAGCACATCGGCCGGCATCAGGAACGCCATCCCGATGACGAAGGGGTATGGCCGGACCAACGTCGAGCCGATCGCGTTGAACGGGGGAGTTCGGATGTACTGGCGGAGATCGATCTCCCTGATCGGCAGATGCGGGAAGCTCGGGTAGAGATACCATAGCCCGTTTACCAGGTCCACTAGCCCCGCGACCGCAAAGCCCACCCAGAACGCCCGGCGCAGGAACGGTGGCGCCGTGCCCCGGGTCAACTGAAGCGGCAGTTGCACGATCGGGTATGCCAGCCGCTCGCGGATCGTCCAGCGTTCCGCCAGCAGGACATTCAGGTTGGTCTGGATCAGGAACAGGAGCATCAACAGCGCGCCCCAGCCGAACAGCGGACGCAGCCAGGGCCACTCCAGCCCGGACCCGTAGAACGGCCGCCCGCCCATGTAGAAGGCGGTCACCGCGTCCTCGTCCCTCACCACCATCCACTGGGGCAAGTGGTGGAAGAACAGGCCCTCCCAGCCGCGCGCCGGAGTGTTGTACCAGACCGAGGCCGGCATCACGCCCATCAGCCCGACGAGGTTGTCATGCCCGAGGAAGGCCGTCTGGATCGTGAGTAGGGCGTAGATGGTGAGCAGCTCGGCCCGGGTGAAGACCGTACGAGGCGCGAACCGTTTCGCAATCCAATTGAGCGCCACGAGCCCGATCAGCAATAGCAGGTTGTTGGCAGGCAGCGACAGGCAGCTCATGTGCAGCCCGTGCCACACACCTTCGACCTGCCCCAGCCAGTAGGCGTTGAGCGGCAGCAGCAGGAAGGCGATCACGACCGCCCGCGGGGTCACACGACCGCGATGCGGCTCTCGGGTCAGCTCCGACCCCGTGGGATGGGACACAGGCATTGTGTCACGGTCCG
>CBFDAZ010000476.1:0-5017 GCA_965602825.1 uncultured bacterium | reverse complement strand
GATTTGGAGGTCGTTCGTGCCGACGGGTCTCCAGGCCCGTCGGCGTAGCGGCCCCCAGGCCGTCGGCAGAACGCTCATCTTCATCCGTTCCGGGTGCCGCCCCGCGGCATGAGTGGCTGCCTCGGAGGTTTGTCGTTGCGTGGGTCGGAGCTCCAGCTCCGACGCCGTCCTATCTTCATCGTTTCCGGGTGCCGCCCCGCGGCATGGCCTACTGCGCCACAACCTCGAGCACCTCCCCCGCTTCCAGTGTCACTCGCCGCTCGAGAGAGATCCTCAGGCACCCGTCCTCGACCGCGTGCGTTGACGCCACTGGTTTGCCTCGCACCGTCACCGTCACGCTCTCCGGCTCCCGGTTGGTAGGCAGCCCGAAGACCATAGACACAAGCCCCAATCTCCCGCGACGCAGCTCGACCTGTGCGGTCTGCT
Organism: uncultured bacterium; assembly: GCA_965602825.1. GTDB lineage: Bacteria > Armatimonadota > Zipacnadia > Zipacnadales > VGFC01 > CBFDAZ01. The sequence continues at coordinate 4,591 of CBFDAZ010000476.1, read as the reverse complement.
TGCTGCCGGATCGCGTCTGCGTGAAGAGCCCCCATCCCTCGGCCGTCGTGAAGAAGGACCGGTGATCCTCCGGCCGCCATACGGGCCTGAACCCGACCAGTCCGGCGGGCCCGTCGTAGATGAAGCCCTGGCAGGCGAGCAGCATTGACCAGATGCTCATTGGCCGGGCATAGAACTTGCCGCACTCATCGTCGCCGAAGGGGTTGCCGCTGTAGCCCCACGCCCCGGGCGCGAGCCCCGGCCTGAACCGGCCGTCGTAGCGCAACTGAGCCGCCCGGACGACCGCGAGGCCTTCGCGCAGGAGCCCCGCTTGCACCATCGCGGCGGCGGCCGAGTACTCAAAGCCGCTCATCACCTCGTCTGCGTATCGCATGCAGTGTTGTGGATCAGGTCGCCCTCCCAGAGGCCAGGTGATCATCTGCATCCCGGCGTCCTCGTCGGCCACGAACTTGCGCGGAGACTGCGTGATTCCGCGGAAGTCGGCCCGGAGGTTGTGCTTGAGGAGAGACTGCAACGCGGCTCGCACGCGCTCGGGCGGGTATACCCAACCCAGATCGAGTTGGTGCGCCCACCATTGGCCGAGGACCTGGTCGATGTGGCAACCGGTGCCGTAGTCCCTCTGCATCTCAGCCTCGGGGATCTGGACGTAGTACTCCCCGTTCCAGAGCGCCTCGTCCTGCTTCTCAGACCCCGATGCGCCGATCCTCCGGTAGCGCTCAGCGGCCTGCGCGTCGCCCTGCAGGTCGGCCATCCTCTCGGCGGCAGCCAAAGCCGCGAGGTACATCGTGCCCAGCCAGGAGGAGCTGCCGCTGAGCTCGTCGTCGAGGGTGTTGTGCTGTGGCCCCACGAGCACTCCGTCCTCGTCCGGGTCCCAGGTAGCGATCTGGAACTCCATGGCCCTCTTGGCGGCGGGCCAGTTGCGGCGAAGCCACTTGCGGTCATGACCGATCAGGTGCTCCCGGTACGTGCCGAGCACCGCGCCGCACTGCGCATCACCGGCGGGATTGGTCATCAGGCCCTGGCGGAACGGGATCAGGCCCTCGGGGGTCTGGTGCCGGTACTCTTGCTCCCTCATCGCTCTTGCGAGCTCCGGGAACAGCCTCGCATGGGACTGGGCATAGTGCCACACGTGACTGCAATTACCCGCGCAGCACCCGCCCCCTTGGCTGCAGCCCTCCCAGGCCCCGAAGTACCCCGATCGCGTCCAGAAGCAGGTATTGCTCCTCAGCACCGCCATCTGGGAGCTTATGCGGTCCAGCAACCACACGGGCAGGTTCGAGGCGTAGAGGGTGTCGTGGTAGAGCCGCGTCAGCCCGGTCAGTTCGTCGAAGTTGGCGCGGACGTAGCGGGCAACACCGAGCGCATCGGACCACCAGGCGGCATACCGGTTGCCGTAGCCGCCCCACGCTCCCTGCCCGTGACGCGCATTGGGGAAGTCCCAGGTCAGGACAAACGGCACGGTCGCCTTCTCCCCCGGGGCCAGCCTGAAGGCCACGGTAAGCGCGCCATCAACCGTCTGTCCACCAGGAGACGGCCCGGCGGCTTCCGGGCCGTTCAGTTGGCCGGAGTTGCCGAACTGGTCGGCCAGCGAGGCAACGTCCGGCCACGTCGCCGCTCCGGTCGCCTCTCGGTCCAGCGCCATGAGCGCCATGTCCCCAAAGCCCGGGGCATCCTCGCGCAGCTCCGACGTCATGTGCAGGATCGTGGCTCCGTCCCCGCTTGTGACTCGGTTCTTGTTGCCGCCGTAAGCCGGATGCCGTCGGCTGTTGATCTGTCCCTGGCCCGGGAAACCGACGGCGTTCTGCTGCGTCGCAAGAAAGGCGACATCGACGGCCTCCTGGCCGTCGTTCTCGGCTGTCAGAGTGAAGATAGCGCATGGGATCCCGGAGTTCTTCGTATCCAGCGGGATAAGCGGGTTGAGTGTCTCCAGGGAAACATGAACGGGCAGGGCGGGGTCCTCGAACTCATACCAGCCGAAGGGGTACTCCCCGCGGAACGCGAGGCTCGCCATCGGCGTAAAGGGCTCAACTGGGACCGTCTGCAGGGCTCGGACGACCGTGGGTGCACCCTCGGCCTGAGCGCGGACCGCGAAGAAGCTGTCCGGGACGAACGACTGCTCGAAGTTATTGAAGATGTGCCACCGGTGACGCACGCAGCGTCCATCGATCTCGACGTGGCCTGCCCCAATGCCGCCGACGGGGAGGCTAATGGCCGTCAGGTGTTCGCCGCGATAGACGTGCGACTCGCCGCGGGCGAAGAGCTGCTGCTCCGACATCAGCTCCGCCAGCCGCTGCTGCCTCTCCGCCTCGATCTTCTCGATCCGGGCACGCTCCAGTTCCGCGAACGCGGCGTGCAGGGCGGCCGTCGCCTCTTCATCTATCTTCCCCTCGGCGTGGAAGTCATCGAACGTGACGTGGCCCCAGGAGCCGAGGTTGTGGTCCACGACCTTGAGGAAGACCTTGCGGCCGACCGCCTCCCCGGCCTCCCAGTTGATCCGCTGCATGTCCTCGGCATTCTGGCCGGAAGCGCGCAGGAGTTCCTCGCCATCGTCGCTGCAGAGCGCCACGTACGTATCGCCATGCGCCCCGCCGCCCACGAGGAGCGAGATGGCCGGAGCCGCTAAGGTGAAGACCGGCGACACGATGGTGCCCGTCTGGGTGTCGCTCGGTGTCCCGTCGGGCATCTCTAACGTGGTCAGGAAGTACCGGCCTTGCTTGTTGTAGGCGACGGTCGGCTGGTTGTGGAACATCGCCCGGTCGGAGATGAGCTGAGCAAACTCCCCCTCGACGACCTTCCATCCCTGCAGGTCGCCCGTCTCGAAATCGAACACGATCTCGGCTGCCGCCGCGACCGACGCCGCCATGCCAAGACTCCAGATCAACCAGCCGATCGCCATCCATTCAGCCCGGTTCATCGCTTTGTCCCCCTTGTTGCTCCAGCACCACGCATCACCTGCAGCGCAGGTCACGCGCGTAGCCACCGGGCCAAGGCGCTCCGGCAGTTCGTCGGCCGTCGCCTCCACGAAGGGGTGCAACCGCCGGAGTTCCCAGGCGTTGGCCGTTGTCGCTGTGCCCAGCGCCAAGAGCGTGGCACTGAGCAGGACCGCCGGACTTCGCATCAATTCACCCGCCCTGGCCGCGCGCGGAAGGCCTCCCGAACTGCTCCGAAGACTTGGGATTCCCCTGTCCGGGCGGCCCTCCAGATCCCGAAGGGAGCCCGACTGGCCCCAGCCAGCTCAGGGCCCCGCCACCGGCGACGGCATGGGCGTAGTGAACTCCGCCCCTACTTGAGGGCCTCCCGGGTGCGGGCGAAGTAGGGGCGCCATGTATGGCGCCCGGCCGGCCCTGTAGGGGCACGATTCATCGTGCCCGATCACCCACGCGGTATCCTGACGCCCGTGGGGGCTATCCTGTCTTGCGGCATCTCCATCGTTCCCGGGCGCCGCCGCGCGGTCTGGATCACTGCTGGCGGAGATAGTCCCGTCTGCAGCCTCGGGACCGCAATATCATCCAACAGCAGGATCAGCCCGACAGGGAGCTACTGCGTGGCTTCGCTGGCAGCTCACCCGGCTCCGCGCGAGGCAGTCCTTCGCCATGCGCCGGGGGTGACCTGCGGTAGAGCGGCTCATCCAACCAGCTCGTTCGGCTGGTCCCAGAGCACCCGGGCGACGAAGGTGGCGCCCGTTGCGCCGCGAGCGCGAGCGTCGTCGTTCCAGACGCCCTCGGAGACGGTCACCCAGGATTCCTGCTGCGTGATGGGCGCGGCGCCGAAGTTACCCAGCGTCGCCCCGCGCTCGGGGATGAGCACCTGCTCGGTCTCGCGGAGGACGTGGAGCTTCTCGGGGTCGACCTGGGCGATGAACAGCGGCGCCCGGTGGCGGAAGATATGGTCGTTGTCGGCGCCGCGACGGGTGTAGACGAGGAAGAGACCGCCACTGTGGGCGAGCCAGTGCTGCTGGGTGTTGTAGCTGCCGAGTTCGGCGCCGTCGTCGAAGGTCCACTCGCGGATTGGCTCGTACTCGAGCCCGTCGTCGCTCACAGACACATAGCCCTTGAGGTCATTGCGGATGGTCATGAAGGTGCGTCCGGCGAAAGAGACGATGGAGGGCTCATCGAGGCCCCGCTCCACCTCCAGCACGTGCTCGCTGCCGTGGCGCAGGTACTTCAGCTCCAGCCCATCGAACTCGGCCTGGACCACCGTCACGCGCCAGGGGCCCTGCGCGTCTGGACCATGGTAGAAGGGCAGGAGCAGCGTGCCGTCCGGTTGGGCGAGCCACTGGGCACAGGCGCTCCGGGCATAATCGAAGCGTTTGTCGGGGGGCATCTCGAGGACGCGCCACTCGGTCCAGCCGCCGGTCTGGGGGTCATGCACGGCATAGGCGGCCTGGTTCGCGCGGGTGGTGTCATCAAGCTGCTGGCCCTTGTCGCCATACCGGACCTGGGCGCCCACGGCAATCAGCCGGTCCGTCGGCGCATGCCAGCCGGGCGTCACGTCGCACACCGCCAGATGCACTCCCTCGTGCACCCAGACCCAGTCCAGCTCCGGCACCGCCTGCGGCTCGGTCCACGTCGCGCCCAGATCGTCGGTGCGC